>JAQUYF010000103.1 GCA_028691975.1 Bacteroidales bacterium
CAAGATAGTGAAACAGTTGCATGCGCTGCGAATAGTTCATATACTGCCTTATCTGCCCGCCTACCTCGTATATGTTGATGTTCTTGTCTTTAAGCTCCTTCAGTATTCTGTTTGCCTCGGGAAGTGCATCAGCACCGAAAGAACGGCGTATGAAATCCTGAACATAATCAAGTTCGGACTTGAGATACTTTCCATCCGCCCTGATAACAGCCGTGGACAGGACCAACAGACTTATTAAAAAGCTATTACGCTGTCCTTCAGCATTTGAGGCATAACCTCTGTATGCTCTGTTGAAGCCTCCCGCACCGTAACTTCCACCATATCCCTGAGATGAGTCCTGCTCACTGTCATCTGCATCCAACCTATGCAGCGAACCGGCTCCGTCAAAAAGAGATCCCAGTGCAAAACCTATCAAGCCACCTATCGGCCCGAAAATTACCCATCCGAGCACGCCTATAATCCATTTACCGCTTCCCATTTCTAATTTGGAATAAAATTTTTATCGCTTCAGGTATGATCGCATCGCGGTCATTTGTCTTAATTACAAAATCGGCATAGCGAATCCTCTCCTCATCACTCCACTGATTGTCAAGTCTTTCAAGCACCTGATCCATCGTAAGACCATCCCGCTTCATTACCCTGTCAATTCTGATTTTCAGCGGAGCCGATACTGCTATCACATAATCCGGCAATGAAACCAACTCCGGTGACTCAAGCAGGATTGCAGATTCAATAATGACGATATCGCTCTCCTGCTCCTCCTTCCACTTGTTAAAGTGACGGACTACTGCAGGATGAACCGCATCTTCAACCCTGTTAAGTTTGTCGGGATCCGAAAATATTCTTGATGCAAATAATTGACGCTGGAGTACGCCATTCACCACCACGTCTTCTCCGGCTATCTCTGCAACTTGCTGCAAAAGCAGTTGATCCGTATCATAAAGCTGTTTAGCATTGGCATCACTGTCGTATGAAGGGATACCAAGGCAATTGAAGACCTTAATAACGTATGACTTCCCGCTACCTATTCCGCCGGTACAGAGTACTACTGTCTTTTTCATCACTTCACATCCGTTAGCAGGCACTCCACCAAAGGAGGATTTAGCTCGTAAGAGTAAAGCGTCCTGTCTGATTTGTACAACTTTGGTATAACTTTGGATGTACGCGATTTGACAATATCTTCATAATCCACTGCAAACACCATGTTATCCGAATTATTCCTCTTTGTAACACTCTCCTTGAAAGGAATACGGTATGTCACCGCAATTTGTGAAGGAATCATAATTACAGACTTCCCCGCAGGAAGATTTGTTAC
The DNA here is from genome assembly GCA_028691975.1 of Bacteroidales bacterium. Lineage (GTDB taxonomy): Bacteria > Bacteroidota > Bacteroidia > Bacteroidales > UBA932 > Cacconaster. The sequence goes on from JAQUYF010000103.1 coordinate 1,316, forward strand.
TTCGATATGCAAAGTCTCCGTCTTTTCGACATATCTTGCCACTTCCAGTGAATAATAGAGTTCATCTTTATCCATTCTGATCCCGCGAACAGGTTCGATTTTCACTATCCCCTGCACCGACTTGCTTACGGAGCTCCGCGATATTACCTTAGTATTGAGTGAGTTGATCACATTCAAGTCCTCTGTCAATCCATATATCATAACCGAATCCGGAGCAAGTGTGATCGGCTTAACAGGCATATATTGCTCCTGATAGGAAATGGAAGTTTGAGGATTAACAGGTACCATTTTATGGGCCTGAGACGGAAAATTAAAGGTAATTACCTGAGATTCAATAAAGTCTATCGTAAATTGACTGCCGAGAGCCTCGCTCAACTTCTCGACTATATCCGAAGAGTTTACCTGATATAAATCCTCGCTCCCCGCAACTTTATGAAAAAGTTTCGGGTCAAGATTTAATGAGATGTCGGTCGAGCTGCCTTTGCGGTCTCTATGTTGAATAATATAAAAACCTCGAGCTTTTCCCCGCAATAAAAGAGCTTCGTTGGAAGTCGCAACGGGGGCATGTCCCTCAATAGCTGTGGTTACGGTCAGTCTGTATTGCATATAGACCGAATAATCCAGCGTAAGATTGTGGACTACCCATATAAAAAAAGCGAGCAGGAGAGATAAAAGGAATATTCCCCAATCTCTCCCCCATCTTTTTTTAAGTTGCGCTTTGCCAACTTCAGGCATAATTGATACTATTGCTGCTGAGCGTCGTTAAAATCCTTCACAACAGATGCTTTGTCCACGCGGATCTTTACATTGTTGTCAACTTCGATAAGAAGTATGTTGCCTTTAACTTCGTCAACTGTACCGTAAATACCACCTACAGTTACAATCTTGTCTCCCTTTTTAAGTGAGTCTCTAAACTTCACCATCTCTTTCTGCTTCTTCTGCTGTGGGCGAATCATAAAGAGCCACATAACAACGAAGATCAGAACGATCATGATTAAAAAAGTGTAATTGCCGACACCGCCCTGCTGTCCTTGTGCCGGAGCTGTGGTCTGTAGAAATAATGTTAAAAAATTCATGTTGATGTATTAAATGATAAATAGTTATTTGTCTGTTTCGGCAGTTCCATCTGCAAGACCCCTGCCACTTTTTACAATTTCTTTGGCCTCAACCTTTTTTTGAATGATTTTGTCAAGAAGCCCGTTAACGAAAACACGACTGTTAGGTGTGCTGTAGTACTTGGCGATCTCCACATATTCATTGATTGTGACCTTTATAGGAATGTTCGGAAAGCAAACCGCCTCAGTAATTCCCATTACCATCAAGGCGATGTCGGTAGCAACAAGTCTGTCAGTCTCCCAATTTGACACATTGTCAGATATCAGCTGTTTATAGCTCTCAAATCTGCCAAT
>JAQUYF010000104.1 GCA_028691975.1 Bacteroidales bacterium
ACCAATCCAATGCGTATGACCAGCTACTATCGAGAAATGATTCGAAAGGGCGACACTTACGTTACTTTAACGGAGGCAGTTTTGGACATCAGAAAGGGATCTTATAACAATTTGGGAAGTCGTGACATGCTTTCCATTTACAAAGGGAGAGGAAGTGTTGACTGGAAGAAGATAGATACCATATTTGTCAAATTCCGTGGAGGTATGCAAACAGCACTTGAGATTGATGCGGCTAAAAATCCCTTCTTCGGGGTAGACTCAAGAATGATAAAAAACTATTATACATTTGAAAAAGAGCAGATGGCGATCATCGATGGCCGAAGTAACTATGTGATTGCCTTTGATCAGACGAGACCTGGAGAAGATATCCTGTTCAGGGGTAAACTCTACATAGACGAAATATCACTTGCCCTATCAAGAGTAGATTTCTATATGAATGTTGAGAATCATCCGGATGAAGCGGTCAATATGTTTATCAAGAGAAGGCCGGCCGGCTTGAAAGCTAAAATCCGTGAAGCGCACTATATTGTTCAGTACAAGGAGATTAATGGTAAATGGGTATTCAATTACTCTCGTACTGAACTCAAATTTGATTCAAAATGGGATAAAAAACTCTTTAAGAGCACATATACCATCGTTTCTGAAATGGCAATTACAGAGAGTTCCGATTCAGACTTTAAGATTCCTTTTGACAAGAGAGTCAGACATGACGACATAACTCTTGATAAAGTCTCTGATTTTAAGGATGATAACTTCTGGGAAGGATACAATGTAATTGAGCCGGAGTACACAATCGAGCAGGTTCTCTCCCGCATTACAAAGCAACTTCAGAAGAAAAAAAGATAATATAAGTTATAATAACTTGTCAATCAACCCGTGTCGATGTTTGTCGATACGGGTTTTTTTGATATATTTGCAAAAAATGGATTTTTCTAATGATTCTTTCTTACAATGCTTTGATATCGGCCCAAACGAGTTCTTAAAAGGCGCACTGTCATTGAGATCCGTGATTGTCGAGGGTCTTTGCATTTGCCTTTCAGGGGAGTGTGATATTGTTATAGATCAGCGTTCATATACTTTGCACAGAGGTGACCTTTTTGTCGTCTTGCCTGACAGCATTCTACATGCTGTGAGGAAGAGCCACGATTTTAGAGCCCGAGGCATTGTGGCAGATATTAACTGTCTGGAAAATCTATCAACACGAATATCTCTACCCGTATCGATGTTTCTCCTTATGAAAGATAATCCGTGTGTTTCAATGACCGAAGAAGAACTTCAATTTCTTTTGGCCTTGTCTGACGTTATTTTGCTGAGTATGGAAAAGAAAGATCACCCCTATCATAAGGATCTTTCCACAACTCTTTTGCAGGCAATCTCTTTTGAAGTAGCTGCGATATATCAGAGATGCAAGCCTGTGGCGAGCCGTAAACGTACACGCCAAGATGAGATTTTTTACAAATTTCTTTCTATGGTGTCACGTCAATCAATCAGGCAGAGAGAGGTTGATTATTATGCAAATATGCTGTGTATTACCCCTCGGTATCTTTCCGTGACGGTAAAGCAAGTCTCCGGGGAGAGTGCCTCTTTCTGGATTGCAAGATCTGTAATATTGAAGGCAAAAGAGTTGATTGGCTCAACATCTTTAACTATAAAACAAGTGTCTGATAAACTGAATTTTCCCAATCCATCTTTTTTTGGGCAGTTTTTCAAACGAAAGACCGGTCTGACCCCCAGACAATACAAAAATAGTTTGTGAATAAGTTAGTTATTTAAAAATTTTTTATAACTTTGGCGCAGCCAATTTTGGCGACTGAACGCAAATATTTATATAAAACAATAATATAACCAAAATAAAAAAAACAATGAAAAAGATGGGTAAATTGTTGCTGGCTATAACTTTAGTGTTGGCCACAACTTTCTTTGCAAATGCTCAAAATGAAGCTGTAAAGCTTTGCAACGGTAAGATTTCTATTGAAGTTGAAGAGATTGTTCCTAATGAGAATGCTTCTGCTTTGAATACTTTCTACACCATTACAATTGCTCCTGATGCTATCGGTGAGTGTTCATCTCTCGTTATCACACCGTCAGTTGTTGATCCTGATTCAGAGGACAAAGCTCTTGTAGAAATTATCGTGGTAAACGGTACAGGCAAAGTTGGTTCACATGCTTGGCTTGAGAAGCAATGTTACAAAGTAATTGATCCTAACCGTGTTAGATTTTACACAATGAAAGAAGGTGAGCCTCTTACAATTAAGACCGATGCTCTCGTTACTCCTTATCAGGTTTGGATGGACGACGCTAAATTTGTCGTTACAACTCAGGAAGCTACTTACAATCCAAACTGTATTAAAAATCTTTGCGGAACAGAAGATGTATGCGACATTCCTTATTTGAAGAATCCTTTGGTAATAGCTCCTCTATGGGTTAATTTGCCTGTAGGTGAGATGCCTTCATTTGATCCGACGAGATATATTAAGACAAGATTGTATTTCCCTGTTAATGTGATCAAATCTGTTGACAAATACATGGAAAATGTAAGTGCTCTACAGCTTTTAACTACTTTGGATCAACCTAACTACGAAGTATCCGAGATAAAGATTGCCGGTTGGGCATCTCCTGAGGCAAGCGTTGCTTACAACCAGAAGTTGTCTGAAAATCGTGCTAAGACTATGAAGAAAATCATTGCCGACAAATACA
>JAQUYF010000006.1 GCA_028691975.1 Bacteroidales bacterium
GCATACTGCTCTTGCAACAGGGGCTGAAGACGTGCTGCTTCCTGAGTATCACACAGATATAAAGAAGCTCTGCGACTATTTGCTTAACGAGAGACGTAAAAACAAAACATCAGGAATTGTGATCGTGGCTGAGGGAGACAAAGAGGGGGGAGCTGCCGAAATTGCAGCGAAAGTCAAGAAGCGTCTTCCCGATTATGAGACTCGAGTGACCACTCTCGGACATATTCAGAGGGGCGGTTCTCCGAGTTGCAATGACAGGGTTTTGGCAAGTGTGTTGGGGGCCGGGGCTGTTAAAGCTCTCCTTGACGGTCAGAGTGGTGTGATGATAGGAATGGTTCACAATGAGATTGCATATACTCCTTTTGATATAGCTTGCTCTCGCCACAGTGAAATAAATAAAAGTTGGTACAAATTGTCACATATTTTGTCAATCTAAAAAATATGACTACCTTTGCAACCCCTCAAATTGTTGAGGGGGCGCAACAAAATTAATGTATTAACTTAAAAATCAACACAGTGGACACACTAAGTTACAAAACAGTATCGATTAATAAGGCTACCGCCAACAAAGAGTGGTTAGTAATTGATGCTACTGATCAGGTTCTTGGTCGTCTGGCTTCCAGGGTAGCTATTCTACTTCGCGGAAAGAATAAAGCCAACTATACCCCACATGCGGATTGCGGTGATAATGTCATCATTATCAATGCAGATAAGATCCGTCTTACAGGTAAAAAGATGACAGATAAAGTGTATGTACGTCATACCGGTTATCCGGGAGGTCAGAGATACACTACCCCTAAAGAGCTTTTGAATCATACACCATTAGCCGTTGTACAGCACGCAATTAAGGGCATGCTGCCTAAAACACGCCTCGGTTCGGATTTGTATCGCAACCTTTATGTTTACACAGGAAACGAACATCCTCATCAGGCTCAAAATCCAAAACAAATTAATTTAAACGAAATTTAATCAGAGCATGGAAGTAATTAACGCCCTTGGAAGACGTAAATCGGCAGTTGCTCGCGTTTATCTAAGCACCGGTAAAGGCAACATTACGATTAATGACCGTCCTATTGAAGAGTACTTCAAAGAGGAAACTCTCAGATATATCGTTAAACAACCTTTAAACACTACAGAGACTATCGCTAATTTCGACATCAAAGCTAATATCTTCGGTGGCGGAACTAAAGGTCAGGCAGAAGCTGTCCGCCTTGCAATTGCTCGCGCACTTTGCAAAGTTGATGCTGAGGCTTACCGTCCTGTATTGAAGTCTAACGGATTTCTTACTCGCGATGCTCGTGAGGTTGAAAGAAAGAAACCTGGACAGCCTGGTGCAAGAAGACGCTTCCAATTCAGCAAACGTTAGTATTTGTACCGATTTGTCATTGCACGGCCGGAATTTAAAGCTTTGGGATTCATTCGCTTGACTACCCTGAGTTTGTTCGGCTGCGAAAAATTGAAGAGACCGGTCTCTATGGCCGTTACTCTAAATTGAAGAGAGAGGACTCTCGCTTTAAAAGAGAGTAGAAAATTAAAAACTATTAAAACATTTAAAAATGTCAAGAACTAATTTCCAGGACTTGCTTGATGCAGGTGTACACTTCGGACACATGAAGAGAAAATGGAATCCGAAGATGGGTCCATATATTTATATGGAGAAAAATGGAATCCACATTATTGACCTGCATAAGACAGTCGTCAAGATAGATGAAGCAGCAAATGTTATGAAACAGCTTGCACGTGCAGGCCGCAAAGTACTGTTTGTAGCTACTAAAAAACAGGCAAAAGATATTGTAGCGGAAAATGCCAAAGCCGTGAATATGCCATACGTAACAGAGAGATGGCCGGGTGGAATGCTTACAAACTTCCCTACAATCCGTAAGGCAGTTAAGAAGATGAATACCATCGACAAGATGATTTCAGACGGTACATTCGAAACTCTCGCTAAACGTGAACGCCTTCAGGTAACCCGTCAAAGGGCAAAACTTGAAAAGAACTTAGGCTCAATTGCCGATCTTAACCGCCTTCCGTCAGCACTTTTTGTAGTTGACGTGCAGAAAGAGATCAACGCAGTAAAAGAGGCCAATCGTCTTAATATCCCGGTAATCGCTATGGTTGATACATGTTGCGATCCGACCCCGATTGATTATGTGATTCCGGCAAACGACGATGCTGCAAAGTCAATATCTCTAATCGTAGAGACCCTTTGCAAGGCTATTGGTGAAGGTTTGGAAGAGAGAAAGCTCGAGAAAGAGAAGGAAAAAGATGCTCCTGAAAAGTCAGAAAAGGACGATACGGCAACTAACGGCAAGAAGATCAGAGCGCGCAGACAACCTGCAGCTTCTACTGAACCTGATGATGAACCTGTAGAGGTTCCTGCCAAAGAGGAAGAGGCTAAAACTGAGTAATAATTATTAAAATAACGAAAGATGGAAATTAAAGCAGCAGATGTTGCAAAATTGCGTACAATGACCGGTGCGGGTTTTATGGATTGCAGAAAGGCCTTGATTGAGGCTGAAGGCGATTACACAAGAGCACAGGAGATTATTCGTGAAAAAGGTAAGTTGGTTGCAGCTAAGCGTGCTGATCGTGAGACCACTGAAGGTGCAGTTGTCTCAAGAGTGGCAGGCGGCAAGGCAGTCCTTGTATGTCTTGGTTGTGAGACAGACTTTGTTTCTCAGAATGCAGAATTTCAGGCTCTTGCCAATCAGATTGCCGATACTGCTATCGCCAATGCTCCTGCAGACAAAGAAGCTCTTTTGGCTTGCAAGCTTGCAGACGGACAGACAGTTGAAGCAGCTATTACTCAACAGACCGGTAAGAGTGGAGAAAAACACGTTCTTGCTTTCTATGCAAAATTAGAGGCTCCGTTTTTAACATCATACATTCATACTCTTAATGGCAAATTGGGCGCTATTGTGGCTTTCAATAAAGAAATCCCTGCAGAATTGGCTAAAGGTATCGCAATGCAGATTGTATCAATGAGTCCTATTTCCGTATGCGCAGCAGACTGCCCTAAGGAAGTTATTGACAAAGAGATGCAGATCTATACAGAGCAGATGAAAGATGATCCTAAGATGGCTAACAAGCCTGCAGCAATGCTTGAAAACATTGCTAAGGGTAAACTTGCCAAATTCTTTAAAGAGAACACTCTTGAGGAGCAGGAATATCAGATGTCAGATGACAAGAAAGCAGTGAAGGAAGCTCTCGCAGCAGTCGATAAGGACGCTAAGATAGTCGCTTTCTACAGATTCTCTCTGAACGACTAAGAGGTCAGTGTTTTCAATAAATTAACGCGGGTTCATGATGTGAAGCCGCGTTTTTTTATATAAATTTGTAAAAAATAATTCATCATGTATAACGATTTTCAAAAACATTTGACAGAGGAGCTTCACTCTATTGAGGAAGCCGGTCTTTATAAAAACGAACGAATCATTACTTCAGCACAGCAGGCTGCCATTAAGGTAAGTACAGGTAAAGAAGTATTGAACTTTTGTGCAAACAACTATTTGGGACTTGCAAACAGCCCCGAGCTCATCAAGGCAGCAAAAGAGGCTTTGGATACGCACGGTTACGGAATGTCTTCAGTACGTTTTATCTGTGGCACAGGCGATCTTCACAAAACTTTGGAGTCAAAAATTGCCCAATTTTTCGGGACGGAAGATGCTATCCTTTATGCAGCATGCTTTGATGCAAATGGCGGAGTATTTGAGCCGCTTCTTGACGAAAAAGATGCGATTATTTCGGATTCATTAAACCATGCTTCAATTATTGACGGTGTACGTCTTTGCAAAGCTCAACGTTATCGCTACGCCAACGCCAATATGGAAGAGTTGGAAAAATGCCTTCAAGATGCGCAGGCTCAACGTTTCCGCTTAGTTGTAACCGATGGTGTCTTCTCAATGGACGGCAATGTTGCCCCATTGGATAAGATCTACGCACTTGCAACCAAATACAACGCAATGGTAATGGTTGATGAGTCTCACTCAGCAGGAGTTGTAGGCAGGACCGGTCGCGGTACTACAGAGCAGTTTAATCTGAGAGGCAAGATTGAAATATTAACCGGAACTCTCGGAAAGGCATTCGGTGGAGCAGTAGGTGGTTTTACCACAGGTAAAAAAGAGATTATCGATATGTTGCGTCAGCGTTCACGTCCTTATCTGTTCTCAAACTCTATTCCTCCAATGATTGCCGCTGCCGGCATCAGGATGTTTGATATGATGACAGAGACCAACGAATTGCAGGACAAATTACATTCAAATACCGATTATTTCGTGGCAAAGATGAAGGCTGCCGGCTTTGATATTAAACCTACTCAATCGGCTATTTGCGCAGTTATGCTTTACGATGCCAAGCTGTCACAGCAAATGGCTGCCAAGTTGCTTGATGAAGGTATTTATGTTACAGGATTTTATTATCCGGTCGTGCCGAAAGGTCTTGCCCGCATCAGGGTACAGGTCTCTGCCGGTCATGAAGTTGAGCACCTTGACAAGTGTGTTGCAGCTTTCACAAAGATTGGTAAAGAATTAGGTGTAATTAAGTAAATACTCATATTTTCATGAAAAAACAGATAACTCTTCTTTGCCTTGCCGTACTTCTTGTATTATCTGGATGTTGTTCTACACCTAAAGTAAAAAATGTCATCTACATAATAGGTGACGGAATGGGGCACGCAGACCTCTCTCTACTTGTTCGTGAACAGCAGTCCCCTTCGGATCAAAAGCCGGCTGTCAAGACAGCGTCATTTGAGAAGGCTCAGGCGGTTGGCTTAGTGAAGACTTATTCTGCCAATGCTGAAATTACAGATTCTGCTGCCGGCGGGACAGCTCTCTCGACAGGCAAGAAAACCAACAATGATATGGTTGGTCTTTCTCCTGGTGGAGATACTCTTACAAGCGTGCTTGTGGAGGCACAAAAGTTAGGCAAAAAGACTGGGATAGTGGTATCTTGCTACTTTATAGATGCCACTCCTGCAGCTTTTTTTGCACACGCGCCAAGTCGTAAAGATGTTTGGGAGATCTCGAGGCAGTTTGTTGACAGTGATATCGACTTGCTCTTTGGCGGTGGCATGGATGTGTTAACGACTCGCCCTGACAGCGTCAGCCTGATTCCCGCTTTGGAAGAGAAGGGATATGCTGTTTACAGTGACTGGTCTGAGGCACTGAAGTCGGATGCTTTCAAAATAGTTGCACTGCCAAAATCAGGATATGTCTATGAGCGTCCCGAAAATTATTTGCCCGACGGCTTAATAAAAGCAACGGAGGTGCTTTCGAAGGAGAATGACAAAGGCTTCTTTTTAATGGTGGAAAGCTCATTTATTGATGGCTATGGCCATCGAAACCAGAGGGACAGTCTCTATGAGGAGATGGTCGATATTGACAGGACTTTTCAGATAGCTATGGATTTTGCTGATACTCACCCGGGAACGTTGGTCATTATGACAGCAGATCACGAGACGGGAGGTGTCACACTGACTTACAATGGTATAGAGTTTAGTACCAAAGGGCATACTGCCACAATGGTGCCGTTATTTGCCTATGGCCAAGGTGCCGAATATTTCGGCAAGGTCATGGACAACACAGAGGTGCCAAAGATTATTGAAAGACTGATGAGAGGGCAGCGAATTGAGCAATGAAAAAACACACGGTTGCGGAGGATGTTGTATATTAATTTGTGATGGTCTTCACACTTTGGTGTCTTGTATAAATAGTTTTCATGAGATCTAAAAAATCTATGAAATAATCAAGGACTTATATCCCAATAAAACAACGCAGTTTCATTGATTTTGGAACCGCGTTATTTTATTATGGCCTGATATTTGCAAAATAAACCTCTTGCAAATGAAAAATTTAAAAACTATTTTGGTTTTTTAAGTTTTGTGTATATATTTGCGCCTCAAAACATATAAAGATGACTGTTAAAGAAAAAATAATGGATAATACCGTGAATTTCTTTCTGAAGGAGGGATGCCGAAAGGTGACGATGGATGAAATCGCAGCTTACAACGGTATGTCGAAACGCACTCTGTATGAGAATTTTACTGATAAGAATGATCTTATCAGGCAATGTGTTCTTTATAGCAACGAGCTGGAGAAAAGTAGCTATTTAAGCAATATTGCAAGTCAAGAAGATATGATGGACATTCTTCTTAGAGGACATGAACGTAATTTCAGCATAGATCTGAGCAGTATGATCAGCTTTATGGATGAGGTGAGAAAGTATTTTCCGGATATTTACCGTCAGACGATACGAGAGGTCAAAGAGGCTCACTGTACGATGATGGCAGAACTTTTAACAAAAGGGCAGACGGAGGGATACTTTATTAAAAACCTGGATGCCAGGATTATAGCACCCATTTTGTCCGAAATTATGAAAATTGCCGCACACTCCGAATTAACTCAAGGAAGAGAGATGTCTCAGTCCGAGACATATAAAATGCTGGTACTTATATATTTTAGGGGATTGACCACAGAGAAGGGGCGTAAGATAATCGATGAGTTTATGAAAAACAATAATTAACAATATGATCACAGGGATTTTAAAATTAAAGAAACTGCTGCCGCTTGGGTGTACAGCATTGGTGTTGGCTCTGGCCATACCTACCACAGCAGCAGCGCAGAGTTTTCAGACCGAACAGAGCTCCGCTGAAACACTTTCGACAATAGCATTGTCGTTGGAGCAGGCACAGCAATATGCCGTTGACCACAACCGTACTCTTAAAAATGCATCTTTGGACATCCGGAAGGCTGAAGCCACCCGCTGGCAAAATATAGCGTCAATGCTACCTCAGGTAAACGCGTCAGGTACTTATTCAAACTACTTCGGGTATAAAATGAATTTGGGAGGAATGTCTATTTCCATGCCTCCATACGCTCAGTTGGGTATTACTACATCCATTGCTCTGAGCGGTGCACAGGTAGTAGGGGCGGAGATTAGTAATATTTCCATGAAAATGGCGGACATAACCCTTCAGCAGAGCGAACAGCAGATAAAGGATCAGGTGAAGGTGCTTTACTATTCGGCTTTAGTCTCAGAGGAGAGCCTTGTACTGCTTGAGGAGAATCTTGCAAGTATGAATAAGTTGTATGAGATATCTCAGAAATCCGTGGATGTCGGCGTCTCCGAACAGACGGCTGCAGATCAGTTGAAAGTACAGGCTGCAACAATGGCAACCACAATCAACGCAACAAAGCGTTCTCTCGAGATGATTTACAACTCTTTGAGGCTCCAACTCTGTGTCGGAGCCGATGTCGAGATCCGGTTGACCGAGACTCTTGATGATTTGATGAATATCGACAAGTCAAATGCCCTGATGGCGGAAGATTTTATTTTGGATAACAATTTCAGCTATCAGCTACTGAAAAAGAGCACCGAGCTTACAAAGAAACAGGTGAATCTGGCGGCATGGGCATACGGTCCGACTGTCAGTATAGCACACCAGTACACAACCAAAAAGTATTTCAGCGACGAAATGACCATGAACATGACTCCTCCAAACATGATGAATATCTCTTTGAACATTCCAATTTTCTCAAGTGGAAGAACTTACAACTCTGTAAGAGCGGCAAAGATTGCTTATCAACAGCAGCTTAACACGTTGAATAACACTGAAGATAATCTTATGGTGCAGCACAGGCAGCTCCTTTACAACTTAAAGTCCGCAATGGAAAAATATGATATACAGAAGCAAAGCGTAGATGTTGCAAAGCGCGTGTTTGACAATATTGCAAAGAAATATGAGTACGGCATCTCTTCCAGTCTCGATGTTACCAACTCGGGGACAAATCTTATTGCGGCCCAAAGTAGCTATGTGCAGTCACTGCTTGAAATCGTAAATGCGCAGATATCATTAGAACAACTTTTGAACAAATAAATAATAAAATAATGAAACTTAGAAATTTAACACTTATCGTCCTTTCGGTAATGGCTTTTACCGGTTGTATGCAACAGAAGGCACAGGAATCTGAAGCACGTGTTGAGCAGGTTGAAACCACCAAGATTAAAAAAATTGTGATTGCCCGCCAATCGGAGTTTTCTACGACATTGGAAGGATATGAAACTATGAATATCGCCCCATCAGTAACAGGGAAGATTGAACATATCTTTGTCGAAGTCGGCACCAATGTACAGGCCGGGGATATGTTGGTACGAATGGACCAAAATCAATATAATACTGCAAAGTTGGCATACACCAATTTAACCATCGAAATGCAGCGTATGGATGCCTTGAATGAGAGCGGAGCGGTGTCAAAGCAGACTTACGATCAGACTAAATTGAGTTTTGATCAGGCCAAAGAGTCTCTCTCATTTCTGACGACCAACACTTACGTAAAAGCACGTTTTTCAGGTGTGATCTCGGCCAAGAATTATGAGGATGGAGAGCTTTACAGCGGACAGCCTATTCTGGTACTCACTCAGATTTATACATTGAAAGCACTGATTAATATACCTGAGACTTATTTTCCTCTGGTAAAGAAAGGTATGGCTCTCAACATCTATTCCGACATCTATCCGGGAGAGGTGTTCCCTGCGACTATAGAGATTGTTTATCCGACAGTGGATGCTGCTTCTCACACATTTCAGGCAAAGCTCAGAATCCCTAACGGAAAGTTGAAACTTCGTCCGGGTATGTATGTACGTACCACAATGGAAATGGGTGAGGTCGAGACGATAGTTGTTCCTTATCAGTCTGTTCTGAAGTTGACCGGATCGAATGAAAGATTTGTCTATATTAATGACAATGGTGCGGCAAAACGTATTTTCGTTACCCTCGGACAGAGATTTGATGATAAGGTAGAGATTATTTCTTCGGAGATTGCTGAAGGTGATGATTTGGTAACCGTAGGGCAGTCTAAGCTTGTCGATGGTGCAAAGATGAATGTTGTAAAAGTGAACTAAAGCTATGAGTATATATAAAAGTGCGATTACTAAGCCGGTAACGACATTATTGATATTTGTTGCCGTCTTTATCATAGGCGTTTTCTGCCTGGAAAAGTTGCCTATCGATCAGTTCCCGGAGATGGAACCGCCGTACGTTATGGTGATGACCACGTATGCAGGTGCAAATGCCAGTGAGGTGGAAACCAATGTCACAAAATTAATCGAGAACAGTTTGAACTCGGTTGACGGGCTGAAAGAGATGACTTCCACTTCAAAAGATAATATCTCAATGGTAAACCTCGAAATGGAGTGGGGGACAAACCTCGATGAGGTTATTAACGATGTCCGTTCATACGTAGATATGTTGAAAGACAATCTGCCGAGCGGATGTTCCAACCCTTTCATCTTCAAATTCAGTTCAAGTGCGATGCCTATCATCCAATATTCAATTACGGCTGATGACAGCTACGCGGGGCTTGACAAAATGTTGAATGACGAGGTGATGCCGCAACTCAACAGGGTTGACGGGATTGGTAACATATCCCTTTCAGGTGCTCCTGAAAGATATGTGTATGTCGATCTTGATCAGGCTAAACTGGATGCCTACGGTATTCCTTTAGAGCGTGTAGGTTCCGCCATAAGCAGCAACAATATGAATCTTTCTTCAGGTACAGTGAAGATGGAAAAAGAGCAGTACCAGTTGCAAGTGCGTAGCGAATATATTGAAAGTGACGAGATTAAGAATATTGTGGTAACCACCACAGCTACAGGTAAGCAGGTGTTTGTGAGAGATATCGCCACAGTGCGCGATACGATTAAAGACCTGACTCTTGAGGAGAAGATCAATGGCAGAAACGGTGTGAGAATGATGATTACCAAACAGTCCGGAGCCAATACCGTACAGATATGTAAGGATGTTCGCAAGGAACTTGCCAAGATCCAAAAGAATCTGCCGGCAGATGTAAGTATCGATCTTCTGTATGACTCTTCGGAGGAGATACAAAACTCTATCAGCAGTTTGGAGAAGTCTATTTTGGAGGCACTGCTGTTTGTGGTTTTAGTTGTCTTCTTCTTCCTCGGAAAATGGAGGGCTACACTGATTATCGGTATTACTATTCCTATTGCGCTTATAGTGGCCTTTATCTATCTGGCATTTATAGGAAGCTCTATTAACATCATCTCACTTTGTTCTCTGACTGTCGCGGTCGGAATGGTGGTGGATGATGCCATAGTGGTTTTGGAAAATATAACCAAGCATATTGATCGGGGCTCCAATCCGCGAGAGGCGGCTATTTATGCCACAAATGAGGTTTGGACGTCAGTTATTGCAACGACTCTCGTAGTGGCAGCTGTGTTTGTTCCTCTTACAATGTTGTCAGGTATGGCCGGAGTCCTCTTCAAAGAACTCGGATGGATTGTTACCATTGCGGTATGTACTTCCACGACTGTTGCTATCACGCTTACGCCTATGCTTTGCTCACAACTGCTGAAATCCAAAAAAGTCAAAGTTGACGAGAACGGTCATCTGGTAGAGGCAAAACAAAAACGTGGCTGGTATCAGAAATATGTAGTGGGCTTGCTTGATAAAATCGATGCATGGTATGCCAACGCTTTGCGCTATTGTCTGCGTCATAAGACAATGACCATAGTAGTGGCAATTTTGATATTTGGTGCTTCACTGATTCCGTTGATTACAGGGAAGATAGGTACAGACTTTATGCAGCAGTCGGATAACGGCCGTTTAAGCGTTACCGTCGAGTTGGCAAGGGGTACCAGACTTGAACAGACCCTTGTGACGGCACGTAAGTTGGAAGCCCGTTTCAATGAACTTGTCCCTGAGATAGAAAGAATTTCCACTTCAGCCGGCTCGAATGATAATGCAGGCATATCTTCAATCTTTTCTTCTACAACAAACAACAAGATCTCAATGACAGTTGTCTGCAACAAGAAGTATAGCAGAAAAAGGACCATCTTTGAAATAGCCGAGGTGCTTAGGCAGGAGATGAGTACTTACCCTGAAATCATCGACTATAAGTGTGCCGTATCCAGCGGAATGGGTGGAGGAGGCTCGTCTACTGTTGACGTGGAAATTTACGGCTTTGACTTTGACCAGACAAATATTATGGCTGAAGAGGTCAAGAGAGTGATTAAAGAGAAAGTGCCCGGAGCACGTGACATCTCCATAAGCCGAGATGAGGATCGTCCCGAACTGAAGATTACAGTTGATAAGGAGAAGCTTGCTTACCATGGACTCAGCTCATCCACCATATCTACATACGTCAGAAATCGTGTCAATGGTATGGCTACAGGCTATCTGAAAGAAGATGGAGATGAATATGATATCGTAGTGCGTCTGAAAGAAGAAGATAGAAACACCCTTACCGACATTCAGGATTTATCCATTCCGACAGCGACAGGATCATTGATAAAGCTTTCGGAGATAGCGACTATTGAAGAGTATTGGGCTCCTCCTACAATTGAGCGTAAGAGTCGTCAACGTATTGTCAAGGTAAGCTTTACCCCATATAAGGTCTCTTTGGGAGAGCTCGCTACTCAGATTGAATCTGCAATGCAGACTGTCAGCGTACCTAACGGTGTTACGACTCAAATAGCCGGTGATTATGAGGATCAACAGGAGACTTTCTCGGATATGGGTTTGTTACTCGCTTTGATTGTCATGTTGGTATATGTGGTTATGGCATCTCAGTTTGAGTCATTCTCTAAACCGGCAATTATTATGGCGTCAATTCCGTTTGCAATAACAGGTGTTGTCCTCGCTTTGTGGATTACCGGGACATCTTTGGATATGATCGGTGCGTTAGGGTTTATAATGTTGGTGGGTATTGTGGTCAAGAACGGTATCGTACTTGTCGATTACATTAATTTGATGCGAGATCGCGGATATGAGTTGAATGAAGCTATCGCCCTGGCTTGTAAGTCAAGATTGCGTCCTGTATTGATGACCGCCGTCACCACACTTCTCGGAATGCTTCCTATGGCACTTAGCAGTGGAGAAGGTTCGGAGATGTGGCACCCTATGGGTATCGTAGTTATTGGCGGTTTGCTCGTTTCTACCATCGTTACAATGGTTGTAGTTCCTATCCTGTATGGGTCTATTTCGCGTCACGGTGAACGGGATAAAGAGGAAAAGGCTCGTAAGAACTTTATATTTATGCAGATGTCTGCTGATGATTCGGCTGCCGTCAATGTTGAGAAACAGTTATAATAAAGTGAAAAATTATGTTGAAATCAGTATTAATAGTATTTAACCAGGCAAACACTGAACGTGTTGAGTATATGCTTGATCAACTGCATATTACCGGATTTACATTTTTCGAACAGGTACAAGGTCGCGGCACTAACGGGGGAGAACCCCGCCGCGGCACCCATACCTGGCCTGAGATGAATTCCGCAGTAATGACTGTAGTGGAAGAAGAACGTGTGGAAGAGTTGCTCACAACAGTAAAAAAGCTTGACAACCGAAATAAAGCGGTAGGTGTCAGGGCTTTTGTCTGGAGTATCGAAAAGACGGTCTAATCAATCTGAGGGATATATTAGATTGCAGATTAAAAAAAATATACTACCTTAGCACGCTGTAAACAATATAACTCAGAAAGTAATGTCACTAACAATTAATGATTTGAATTTTGAAGAGACCGTTTCCGGAGCCGGAAAGCTTGTGGTCGTGGACTTTTGGGCCACATGGTGCGGTCCCTGTCAGATGATTGCACCGATCGTAGATGAACTTGCTCAAAAATACGACGGGAGGGCTGTTGTTGCCAAATGTAATGTTGACGAATGTAGCGATATGCCCATGAAGTACGGGATCAGGAATATTCCTACTCTTTTGTTCTTTAAGGACGGCGAGTTGGTTGACCGTGTCGTAGGTGCTATTTCCAAGGCAGACCTCGACAAAAAGATTAACGAACACATTTAAAATAAGAGAGTATGAAAAAAAAATTAGCACTGTTGTGTGCTGTATTTGTTCTAATGATTGGAACAAACATAAGTGCAAGAGCCGAAGGGCTTGTCATCAAAGGTGGATTGAGTTACTCAAATATGGGTATTTCATCTATTGCAAATCAGGATTTTAGAAATTATACAGGATGGCATTTCGGCGTGGGATATCAGACAGGCCGACTTTTAGGCTTTTCACTTCAGCCTGAACTTCTTTACAATGCAAAGGGTATAAAAGGTAAAGATGCTAACGGTAATGATTTTTCCATCAGGACAAACTATCTTGAGATACCTGTCAATATTCAGTGGGGACTTGATCTTATAGTTGCACGACCATTCCTGATGCTTACACCCGTATTTGGCTATAATCTTAAAAATGTCGGTTCCATAGCGGAAAATCCGACTATCAATACCATTATTGACAATATACAGAGGGGTGAATTCGGCTTGGGAGTAGGCGCCGGCATTGATGTCTGGAAGCTGCAGATTACTGCAAGGTATAACTGGAGTTTTGGATCCATTGATTGGGATGGAATCACAAGCAGCATCAAAAATCTGAACAAGAATACACCGGGTTGCCTTGAGATTTCATTAGGACTTCGTTTTTAATTATTTCCGGATTGGGCGAAGATATTAGAGAATTTTTAGCTGAAGATTGGAGTGCTTTTCAGCAGTTGTTTGTGTCGTTGCTGCACAGTTCGATGCCACTGCTGAACAAAATCAACGGGTATCTGTTTGAGCGTTCAGGAAAGCAACTCCGTCCGATGCTTGCGTTATTAACCGCAAAAGCCTGCAATGCAGGCTTTTGCAATGATAAGGCTATTCGTTGTGCGGCTGCCTCAGAGATGTTGCATACCGCCACTTTGCTTCATGATGATGTTGCCGATGACTCGGATCTCCGTCGCGGGGCACCTTCCGTTAAGGCTCTCTACACCCCGACAACATCCGTTCTGGTCGGTGATTTTTGGCTCTCCAGAGCCATAGAGACCATAGTAAGAGAGTGCGATCAGCGTATCATTCTTTGCTTCTCCAAGTGTCTTGAGGATCTGGCAGAAGGTGAGATGCTGCAACTGGAAAAGGCTGAGACTCTCGATACGACTGAAGAAGATTATCTGCAGATAATATACAGAAAGACAGCATCTTTGTTTGAGACGGCTATTATCAGTTCTGCGATGGCTGTTGATGCAAAGGATGAGGATATTGCCGCTTTTCGCAAATATGCCTACCATTTAGGGTTGGCCTTCCAGATGATGGATGATATTTTCGATTATTCACCGTCCGTCAAGACCGGCAAACCTGCAGGGCGTGATGTCATGGAGAAAAAGATAACACTTCCCCTCCTCGGGGCTTTTCATAATGCACCGGATGCTGAGTCGGAAAAGATCAGATCTGCAATAAGGCTTATTGGAAAGAAAGAGAATTCAGGAGAGTCTGTGCATAGCATTATGCAGTTCGTCACAAAATACAAAGGGCTGGAATATGCACATGCCCGCCTTGAAGAAGAGGTCGAGAATTGCATCAATTCACTTGTGGACATTGCCCAGTCCCATGCCAAGACATATCTTGCCTCTATTGCAGGTTATATGGCTCTCAGAGCACAATAGCGGGTTCTATAAGAGGTGAGCCATTGTCTATCTTGAATGAGAGATATTTAATGGATATTCCCTTTTCCAGAAATTGGGCTTCGTAATATGTTTTTATTGACAGGATTTCATCTGCACGGCCCGTACCGTAAATATCATTGTTGTGTTCAAGCAGCGTCATACGATTTTGTTCCACAACGGCAAGAGTGTATTCGTAGAGCAGAGTGCTGTCGGTCTTAAGATGCACAATCCCGTCAGGAGAGAGGAAGTTGCGGTATCTGTTAAGAAACAGAGGATTGGTCAGACGTTTTTTTGCCTTTTTAGGCTGCGGGTCCGCAAATGTGATCCATATTTCGGCAATCTCGCAAGGACCGAAAAGGGATTCGATAAATTCAATTCTTGTGCGAAGGAAAGCAACGTTAGTCATATTGTGTTCGGTGGCATATTTTGCCCCTTTCCACAGTCTTGCCCCTTTTATATCGACACCGATAAAGTTTTTTTCCGGAAACTTCTGTGCAAGGGCGATAGTATATTCTCCTTTTCCGCACCCAAGCTCTACTACTATGGGATTGTCGTTATGAAACATCTGTTCGTGCCACTTCCCTCTGATTGGGTGTATCTTTCCTATGACATCTTCATTTGCCGGCTGTAACAGACAGCCGAAAGATTCATTCTCTCTAAATTTCCGTAATTTATCTTTTCCGCTCATTGTTCAATTCGGATAAGTGTTGTCCGTGGTAGGCAAAGCCGACCCCGTAAAGACCTTTAGAGAGTGCCGGATCTGCGGGACGGATGGTAATTTTCCAGATACCGGTATCGATCGGGACGCGGATATTGTCCCTGTAGGGCCACTCAATAGTGAAAATTGCCCTGTTGCTCTTGCTGACTTTAATAAAGTCACTCTCTATCCCCAGCGGGAAACACACTTCTTCTCCATATAGCTTTCCGGAGGGAGAAAGAGCTTGAATATCAAATCGGATGCAGGTATCCACAATCTTGCGACTGTTGTATCGACAGCTTATATTGGTGCTGTAAACAAGGCCGGTATCGTTAAGAGGCACATCAAAAATGAATACCATGCCAGAGTCCGACTTTATAGGATCCGAAAGGATGAAACTGTAACTTTCCTGAGGTTTTGAGCAGGAGCAAAAAGAGAGAATAACGGCACATAGCAAAATATGGTTACTGTTTATTGCCATTGTTATTGCTATTATTGTTACTATTGTTTCGGTTGTTGTAGCGTTTCTTTCTGTTGTTGCGCCTTTGAGGTCTGCGAGAGTTGTCGTCGAAGCGTGAGATGCTGTCATCTCCTACAGCGCTGATAAATTCATTTTGCTTCTCTGCGGGATCGTCAGTTTGAATAGATTCAGGACGGATCCCCTTGCGGTTCATGGCGATAATCTCTTTAACTGCGTGCCCGCTCAGCGGATACAGATTGGCCATACTGTTAGGGTCGTATGAAAAATACATAAGCCCTTTCAACACTTCACTCTTCATGAGGTATGCCTGACCGTCATTAAATTCCAGCGGACCCTTAACTTGAGGCAAATGATTTTGAGCATCAATGTATAGAGATGCTTCATAATTCACACAACATTTTAATTTACTGCACTGTCCTGCAAGCTTTTGTGGATTTAAAGATAGATCCTGACACCTTGCAGCCTGAGTGGTAATAGACTGAAAGTCAGCCATAAATCTTGAGCAGCACAACGGCCTTCCGCATACACCGAGACCTCCGATCAGACCTGCTTCCTGACGGGCACCGATCTGCTTCATCTCAATCTTGATACGAAACTCTTCAGCAAAGTCTTTAATCAACTGCCTAAAGTCAACCCTTTCATCTGCAATGTAATAAAAGATGGCTTTTGTACCGTCTCCCTGAAATTCGACGTCTCCTATTTTCATATTCAAACCGAGACCGGCAGCGATCTGGCGTGCGCGAATCATCGTCTTGTGTTCGCGTGCAATAGCCTCCTGCCATCTCTCGATATCAAGTATTTTGGCACGGCGGTATATCTTTCGAAATTCATAGTTGGCAGGGTCTATTTTGTGGCGAGCCAACTGACGCACTACGATAGGACCTTCGAGTGTGACAATACCCACGTCATGCCCGTTTTGGGCCTCTACAACGACCAGATCACCACTCTTAACGAGTTGTCCCGAAGTGTTCTTAAAGACTATTTTACGAGTGTTTTTAAACCTTACTTC
Organism: Bacteroidales bacterium; assembly: GCA_028691975.1. Taxonomy (GTDB): domain Bacteria; phylum Bacteroidota; class Bacteroidia; order Bacteroidales; family UBA932; genus Cacconaster. The sequence continues at coordinate 16,629 of JAQUYF010000006.1, forward strand.
AAACAAATCTTTGTATCGCTCCTGGGAGATACCGACCATCCAGTTAAAGTCGTTCAACTTACAGCAACTTGTGTTGTAGTTGACATTTAATGCCCCCTGTGGAGTCCTTTCGACATCACAGCCACGGGAGCAGTCATATATTTTAGTTCCTTTTTCTTGTTCCATAATCTACAAAGATAGTAATAAGCGGTTACATAAGTCACAGAAAATCAACTTTGCGTTTACATTACTGTCAATTGCTGACAGAGCCTTTTCAAAGTATCCGAAGCCTTTTTTATAAAATGCGGGGTTGATCTTGCGGGCTAAAGTTTGAATCTCGTCAGCCTCGTCATTTCCTACATTTGACAGCTGCTGCAGACCGTTTGCAACCATATATATTTTTCTTATAAACGTCTCTGCCTCCAAGCAAAATTGACGTTGTTTTTCTCTGCCAAGATCTGCCACACTCTCCCAGACAGGAAAGGTTGCCTGCAGGTCTCTGTTTAGTCCGGCGTTAAAGAGTTCGATCAGCAGCGGATTGAATTCCCTCGGTTGAGCGAACTGTACCATTGATGCGCGTTCCTCTTTGGTCAGTGGGGCGAGTTCAATCAGTTGACATCTCGAACGGATCGTTGGCAGAAGCCTTTCAGGAGCTTGGGATACAAGCAGAAATAAAGTTCCTGCCGGCGGCTCTTCAAGCAGCTTGAGCAGTTTGTTGGCGGCTTCCTGATTCATCTTTTCCGGCAGCCAGATGATCATAGTTTTGTATTCGCCTTCAAAGGAGCGAAGAGAGAGCTTTTCAATGATTCGCTTTGCTTCAAAGACACTGATATTGCCGGATTTGTTGTCAATTCCTATTCCGTCATAGAGATCCTGTTCCGTAAGGTAGGGATTGGCAAGCAGCATTTCTCTCCACTTGGGAAGGAAATAGTCGGATATCGGTCTTTTCTTCTCCGTTTCGGAAATGATGTCTGAAGTATTCACTGGAAATACGAAATGCAAATCGGGATGAATAAGCTTTTCATACTTGTAACAGGAGGGACATTTACCACATGAATCCCCGTCATGGCGATCTCGACAGTTGACATATTGAGCCAGAGCCAAAGCGTATGGAAGGCCTCCGCAACCGGGCTCTTCCGAGAAGAGAATGGCATGACTCAGTCTGTTCTGATCCACCATTTGTGGCAGCAGATGCTTCAGGGAGTCATTACCTATGATTTGAGAAAAACGCATACTACAAAATTACAACCATTTCGCAATTTTTGCAATCAAACTCAAGTTTTAACTTGTATTTGACATTGGACAGATAAAGTTGTCCAACGTCTGAAGATTTCCCTTTTTGCGAAGGGCAGAGCCCCAATTCGTATTTGATACAGTATTTAGTTCTCATGAGAGCGACATTTCCCGGGGCGGAAATCTCGTATGAAGGAGAGCAACTCATGACGCCGTGCTCTCTGTAGAGGGCCTCAGCATAACTGTTGGCCACATTGCCAAGGTAAGTCAGGTGGTCCTGATGATATTTTCGCGCAGCGCACGACACGACTGTACGATAATCAAGAACGGAGGCAAGAGCTGCAGCATCAAGGTTGTCAAGCAGCTTGTCGGCTATCATCCTTCTGATGCCGTTCAGGGTTGACATGGGGTACGAGTATGTCTTGTCGCACTCAATCGAGTTGAGGTGAAAAGTGAAAGGTCCGGTATTCTTACTTAACTGACGTTTTAAGGTATCAACGGCTCTTTCCGGATTGTTGGCCTCCTGATAAGTTTCAGTGAAGTTGTAGAGCGCTTTAGCTCCATTTTCACTCTCTGCCGAAATCGTAGTGACACCATCTTTTGAAAGATAAGCCATCGCCACGTTGAGCAGACGCTTCGGAGCGTTCTTTTCCAGTTCTTTTTTAAACTTAACGTTGAGGTTGCGATATACTTTCCAGCCGCGTCTTAGAGAGGAGGCCTCTTTGAGCCATACACAGTTGCCTTTACAGAGATCCGCCCGCATCCCGACAATCTCTCCGTCAGGAGAGATAAACGCCAGACCGTCTCCATTTGACAGCGTTTTGGATGTGTCAATTGTGACGGAGTCGCCGTTAACGGATCCGATTACTCCGAGATACTCTCCGATAGATCTGGATGCATCCGTAGAGTTCCAATCTCCTCTTGTGCCGTCAATGAAAGCGGTAGTGTACCCTCTGTTGAAAGTAATATTCGGATCGGGAGTAAAGCCGCCGGTAACGGTTCCGAATGAGGCTCGACAGTACTGCCTGTGCTCCAGGATATACGCATCGATCACATTCCGGTAATGGCGGACAATATTTTTAACGTATGAGATATCCTTAAGTCTTCCCTCTATCTTGAAAGAGGTGATCCCGGCCTCAATAAGTTGAGGAATATGCTCGTCAAGCTTCAGATCTTTCAGGGACAGGATGCTTTTGTTTTTGAGCAGCACATTGCCTTTTTCATCCACCAAGTCATATTTGGCCCTGCAGGCCTGAATACACTCTCCACGATTGGCGCTTCTTCCCGAGAGCCTCCGGCTCAAATAGCATTGTCCGCTGTAAGAGGTACAGAGTGCACCGTGCACAAAAAACTCAAGATCGCAGCTGACTGCCTTTCTGATTGCGACTATCTGCTCAATTGAGAGCTGCCGTTCCAAAATGAGACGGCTAAGGCCTATGGATTCAAGAAATGCGGCCTGCTCCGGAGTCCTGATGTGTGTCTGGGTAGAGGCAAAGAACTGATAATTCGTTACATAAGGGTCTTTTAAAAGGCCGAGGTCCTGAATAATAAAAGCATCCACTCCGGCAAGACGCAACTCCTGCATAAGTTCCGATGCCGCACCAATCTCATTGTCGTAGAGAATGGTGTTGATCGTCACATATACCTTTGCAGAGTATCTGTGGGCATAAATGGCCAACTCTTTTATTTCCGAGACGGGATTACCGGCTGCCTCTCTTGCTCCGAACAGGGGGCCTGCTATATAGACGGCATCGGCACCGCAGTCTATTGCCGCAATGCCGATGTCTTTATTTTTAGCGGGAGCGAGAAGCTCGAGCTTTAGTTGCATTTCAAAGTAGTAGCTTGATATCTTGCAGCTTCACCCCATTTAGCATCAGAGCTGATCTGTTTGAAATAGCCGCAAGCTTTAGAGTTTTGACCCGATGCTGCGAGAGCAACACCAAGCTGATACATGATCTGTACTTTATCTTTTGCATCAGGCTGCATAGCCAAATAAGCTTCGAGGGCATCGGCTGCCACTTTGTTTTGCTTAAGCGACAAGGCACTGAGACCGATGATCTTCTGTGCGGTAGCATTATCGAGATATTCGACTGACTTCTGAGCAGCTTCCATCGCGCCTTTAGAGTCTTTCTCTTTCTGACATGCAGCAGCTTTTTTTAAGTAAATATTTGAAAGTTGCTTATTCGCGTTTTCTGCTTCTCCTTTTTCAACAGCGGTGGTAAATGTTTCGATGGCAGCATCCGTTTCGCCGGAAGCAGTTTGAGCCATACCCATTCTCAAAAAGGCCATTCCATTGTCAGGCTCAATAGCCGTAACTTTTTTGTACATGGCGGCAGCTTCGGGATACTTCTTATCATTCAGCAGAGAGTTGCCTTCAGCCATCAAAAGTTGAGGGATAAGATCTGAGGCTTCTGTAGCCGTCTCCTGATCCCCATACTCTTTAGCCAGCTCCGTTGCTTTATTCAAGGAAGCGATTGCATTATCCATATCTTTGATCTTAGCGTAATCTTTTCCGATAGACAAGTGCAATTTCGGGATAATACCTTTACAGTTATTTACGATCTCAACGCCTTCTTCTCCGAGAGAAGAGGCCATTGTCATGGCTTGCTGAAACAGATCAAGAGCACCCGGAGTATCCGATATTTCCAAGGCTGCAGCAGCGTTGTTGTAAAGTTCCGTAGCTTTCTCAAGGTCTTGAGCTACAGTAATCCCTATAGAACATAGAGCAATCATGAGGGTAACAAGTAATTTCTTCATCTTTTTAGTATAATTGTTTTGTTAAAAATCAATGAGGCATTAATTGTGCCATAAACGTGCAAATGTAAAAACTTATGGTTAATTTTGCAACAGGAATTTATGCAATCATCAATAATACAGATTAAAAACATTCTCGTTTCCTCGGAGATTATCACCGAATGTTTCTCGTGTGACTATGAAAAATGTGGCGGTGTGTGCTGTATAATAGGGGATAGCGGCGCTCCCATAGAAGAGGACGAAGCAGAGCAGTTGGAGAGAGAATACCCAAATTATAAGGAGTTGATGTCAGAAGCCGGAAGACATAAAATAGATGAAACAGGCTTTTTCGAGATTGATACTGACGGGGATATGGTGACTCCGCTGTTGGGCAATGTTGAGGAGTGTGCCTATACTCGATTTGAAGACGGAGGTTGTTTTTGCGCTATTGAGCGAAGTTATTGTGCCGGGAAATGCGCCTTTGCGAAGCCGATCTCGTGCAGACTCTATCCAATCAGAGTGTCAACTCTCTCCAATGGCCTGACTGCCTTAAATTTGCATCGCTGGCCGATATGCGCCGATGCATTCAAAAAGGGTAAAAAAGAAGAGCTCCCGGTATACAAATTTCTCCGAGAGCCCTTAATCTTCAAGTTTGGCAAAGAGTTTTATTCGTTGCTTGAAGGAGCAGCCAAAATCTTTAATGCCAAGTCATAATCTTCCTCATTTACAACGAGCTTTACGTTGAATACATCGGAGATGTTTCCTAACCCGGGAAATACGGTTGATTCATTAATTACTTCGGCAAGAATCCCCGCATTTCTTAATAATCCTTCAGCTATATGAGCTTCGTAAGAATCTGTATAAGTTGCAATTACTTTCATTGTTGTGTATTGCCCTCCCCGGCATCTTCTTCCCTGATGCGATAGTTGATCACACTCAGGACTCTTGTAATGTCTTTTCTGTAACCCTCTACGATTACAGGGTTGTCGGTAATATTGTATGTGATGCGGTCCTCCCACATTCTTGATACTCTGAGTGCCTGTTTTTTCTGTCTGAAAGTAATCTGCTCTGAATTTTCGTTCTCAAGCACATAACCTGAATTTTCCATCACGGTAACACATAAGTCACGATATTTTGAGAATTCTCCATTGAGATACAACTTGCGCTTCGCAAAGCCCAGTGCGGGGTAAATGGCAGCAGCAACAGCGAAAAGTACAGCGAGCTGAGGGAGTGCACCCTCTTTAAACATATCCACAAACTGCAGACCGGGCTGTTTTTGAGAGGTAAGCAAAAAGATAGCTCCGACAATTATAAAAAAGAGAACTAAAAAGTAAACTAAATATTTGAGGGACCTGATGACATACTTCATATTATCTATATTTTAATCATTACAAAAGTAGTGGTTTTTTCCTCATCCTGCAAAAGTTGTACTACAAATAGAAAAAAGGAATTAAATTTGTAGTGAATATGTTTTTAACAAAAAGTACAATTATGGAGAATAAAATGAAAACAGTAGTAATTGTCCTGTCAGTAATTGCAGGACTGTTACTTGTCGGATTGATTGTCGTATGGTTGAACCGCAGCAGCCTTATCAAGGACCTGAATGTCGAAAAGCAAGATTTGACCACAGAGCTTGTTAATTTGCAGAATGACTATGCAGCACTTTCAACTACCAATGATACTATCAATGCGGAACTTGCAGTTGAGAAAGAGAAAGTAGAACAGTTGATAGAGCGTATTCAGCAGACGGAAGCTACCAACAGAAGCAAGATTCGTCAATATGAGAAAGAGTTGGGGACGTTGCGTTCCATTATGAAGAGTTATATCGTGCAGATTGACTCCCTCAATACCTTAAATGTGGCACTTCGTAAAGATGCTGCGTCCGCACGTCAGGAGGCTGAAGACAGCAAGAAGCAGTACAATGAATTAGTCAATACGACAGAAGAGTATGCCCAAAAGGTCTCTCAGGGGGCTGTCATCAAGGGAAGAGCCATTTCGATAGTTGCAATTAACTCTTCCAACAAGGCCACAGACCGCAGCAGTCGTGTGGAGAAGTTGAAAACCTGTCTGAGTCTCATCGAAAACTCTATTGCAGAGAAGGGCCCTAAGGTAGTTTACATCAGGGTAAAAGGACCGGATGGCATTTTAATTGCCGGTGATCAGCAGTTGATATTTGAGGTCGACGGTGAAGAGATGATTTACTCGGCTTCACGTGAAGTTGACTATCAGGGTGACGAAGTAGAGATATGTATCTATTTTGCCAATCCTCAAGGCTTTGTCAAAGGAGTCTACACGGTCGATGTATATACTACGGAAGCTAAGATAGGTTCTGCCGATATATTGCTGAGATAAATGGCTTCAGGGATCTACGTCCATGTCCCTTTTTGTGCCTCTTTCTGCATTTACTGCGACTTCTATTCGGTGAAAGGGGGCTCTTTCGAAGGGTATAGGGATGCTCTCCTTGAAGAGATTGTCCGGCAACGCGGATATTTTAAAAATGGGGTTCTTCCCGAGACATTGTATTTCGGAGGAGGAACCCCTTCTCTTTTGGATACTTCTTACATTGAGCAGATAGCCTCTGCAATCAAATTACAATTTGGGGTATCTGATTTTAAGGAGTTTACGATTGAAGTAAATCCTGATGACGTCTTTCATCCTGATGATATTGCCCGCTCTCGCCGGAAATTGGACGAATACCGTCGTATGGGGATTAATCGTATAAGTATGGGGGTCCAGTCTTTTCAAGATGAGCACTTGCGGTGGATGAACCGCCGTCATACTGCCGTTCAGGCAGTTGAGGCTTTCAGGTTGCTGAGGGAGTGCGGATTTGACAACATCTCGATAGATCTCATATTCGGTTTTGCAAAGCTTACAAGAGAGCAGTGGGCGGATAATATCTCCAAGGCACTTGAACTCTCTCCCGAACATATCTCATGCTATCAGATGATGCTTGAGAAAGGGAGTGCTCTTTATGCTCTCGCAAAAAAAGGAAAGTATGCCGAACCTGCTCAGGAGGAGTGTGCGTGGCAATACGCTTATTTGCAGCGGAAGCTGACGGAGGCAGGATATGAGCAGTACGAGATTTCCAATTTCTGTAAGGAGGGATATCAATCCCGTCACAACAGCAACTATTGGGAAAGAACGCCATATCTTGGACTGGGCCCGGCTGCTCACTCCTTTGATGGAGAAACAGTCAGAAAGTGGAATGTCGCCTCCGTAAAGAGTTATATTTCCGCACTGCGGGAAGGAAAGTACGATGTTATTTGCACATCAGAGAGACTGACAGATGCAGATATCTTTAACGAGCAGGTAATGTTAGGGCTTCGCAAAACAGCAGGTTTTTCTCTGAACACTTTGGATAGCAAGATGTTGGCAAAAGTAATGCCGGCACTTGAGTCAATGCTCTCCTCCGGCGAACTGATACTCGAGCGACGAGAAGAAGCCAAAAACCATGTATGCGCTGAGAGTCGTACTCGTGCTGAGAGGTACGGGCACGCAGCGGGCCTTGAAGTTACAGACGGCGACATCATCCGCATCCCACCTGATAAACTTTTCGTCTCAGACGGCATCATAGAGCGGCTATTTATAACATGAGGTGAACATACCTTGAACCCTACTGCGCGTCCGGCTTTTGTGCAGTAGAGTCGTTTAAACGATTGGCATCGGTAGCCACCCGTTTGCTCGGCAGCAGGCAACTGCTGCGATGACGATAAATCCACCCATGAGAATGGTTGCGACCACATAACCGATAACTTGAAAACGCTTTAACCAAATATCATTGTTCCATCCTATAGTCTGAAATGCACTCCAGAAGCCGTGTGTCAGGTGAAACCATACTGCTATGAACCATATAATGTATGAAATGGCGATGCGGACATTTCCGAAAGTTCTATACATTAACATATTAGGATCCAACTCCGGTTGACCTGTCCAATTCTTCAACTGCATATTAGCCCAGAAGTCGTATAGGTGGATTCCGAGTCCGAGAAATACGATAATACCCAAGACAATCATATTTCTTGATGCCCAGCTGTCACCTTTTGTTTTTGTACGTACCTCATATCTGTTTGATCCGCCGCTTGCCTTACGGTTCATTGCGAAAAGTATAAAAGCGTAAATGATATGGAATACGAAGCCGGCGGCAAGGATAGGAACCATAATACTTACGATCGGAAGTGACATAAATTCACAGGCTTTCTCAAAATCAGACGGACTGAATACCGAGATAAAGTTGATGCACATGTGCATAGTAAGGAACAAGATCAGAAATAATCCGGTGATGCTCATTATTAGTTTTTTTCCGATAGATGTTTTAAATATTCTCGCCATAATTCAATAAATTTTTGAATAATTTGGTGGCAAAGATATGCCCAAAGTTGTAAAAATCATAATATTTGGTTATTTTTGTTTGTTATAACAATATTGAATTATGAAGTATAAAAGAATATTATTGAAACTCAGCGGTGAAGCTATCGGCGGTGCTGACGGTGTCGGCCTGGATGAGGATGTTATGAAGCGTTATGCTTTCGAGATTGCGCAAGTTGTGAAAAAAGGAGTGCAAGTCGCTATCGTTATTGGCGGCGGTAACATATTCAGGGGTCTTGCCGGAACAGAGCGGGGTTTTGACAGGGTAAGGGGAGATCAGATGGGTATGCTTGCAACTGTTATTAACAGCATTGGAATGTCGCTTTCCCTTCGTAATGAAGGGGTTAATGCGGAGGTATTTACTTCTACACCCATGCGCCCCATGGCCAAATATTACATGAGAGACGAAGTGCTTGACTACATGGCAAATGGTGGAGTCGCTTTGATTGCCGGGGGTACCGGTAACCCGTTCTTTACCACTGATTCAGCTTCTGCACTTCGTGCCTGCGAGTTGGGAGCCGATGCTCTTCTGAAAGGGACAAAAGTGGACGGTGTCTATAATTGTGATCCCAAGAAGCATCCGGATGCTGTAAAGTATCCTGCTCTTACTTTTGATAAGGCTCTCGATGAGAATCTTCGCGTGATGGATCAGACGGCTTTTACGCTCTGTAAGGAGAATAATATGCCTGTTATAGTGTTCAATGCCGGAAATGAAGGTGACCTTGTGCGGTTGATCGGTGGAGAGCAAATAGGTTCGATAATTACTAATTAGTTAATAAATTAAAATTAAGAGATATGTTTGAAACATCTAAAGAAGTTATTGATGCGGCAAAAGCTAAAATGGTTGCTGCTGTGGATTTTCTCGAGGAAGATCTTAAAACTTATCGTGCCGGTAAGGCCAATCCTTCCGTATTTAACAATATCCTGGTCAATTATTACGGGGCTATGACTCCGGTACCTCAGGTGGCAAGTATCACTACTCCCGATGCCAAGACAATGATCATTCAGCCTTGGGAAAAAAGTCTGATTCATACCATAGAAAAGGCGATTATGGACGCCAACATCGGATTCACTCCTCAAAACAACGGTGAGACCATTCGTATAAATGTGCCCGCTTTGACGGAAGAGAGACGCAAAGAGCTTGTTAAGAAGGCCCGTACAGCAGGTGAATCTGCTAAAATCAGTGTAAGAAATGCTCGTCGAGATGCCATTGATGCCTTGAAGAAACTACAGAAGGAAGGCCTGCCTGAAGATGCTGAGAAGGATGCTGAAGCTGAAATGCAGAAAGAAACTGATGCCTTCTCAAAGAGGATTGATGAAGTGCTTGCTATCAAAGAAAAAGAGATAATGACGGTATAGTGTAGTGTCTGAAATTGAAACATTAATCTGTGGCCCGTGCAGTGCCGAGACTGAAGAACAGGTTTTTGAGACGGCCAAGGCTCTGTGTGGCATATTGCGTCCCGATGGGAAACGATATGTTTCTGCATACAGGGCTGGACTCTGGAAGCCTCGCACTCATCCCGGATCATTTCAAGGAGTGGGAGAGAGAGGTATTCCGTGGCTCGTCAGAGTGCAGAAGGAACTGGGAATGAAAGTGATAGTGGAGGTTGCCAAACCTGCTCATATAGATGCCGTCTTGAGTGCCGGTATAGATATGATATGGATTGGGACGCGCACGACAACCAACTCTTTTGCCATGCAAGACTTATGTGATGTTTTGCGTGGTGTGGATGTTCCCGTTTTTGTCAAAAACCCTGTCAATCCTGATTTAGAGCTTTGGATTGGGGCGATAGAAAGGTTGCAGCGTGCCGGTATTAAGCATATTACAGCTGTACACAGAGGATTTTCATACTATGAAAAGAGTAAATATCGTAATATTCCCAAGTGGCAAGTCCCAATAGACCTTATGCAGCGCATGCCTCAGATTCCGATTATTTGTGACCCGAGTCATATTGCCGGAGATAAAGCTTATGTTGCCGAAATTTCACAAAAAGCCATGGATCTCGGCTTCAAGGGGCTCTTTATTGAGTCGCATATTTGTCCTGATAAGGCGTTGAGTGATGCTAAGCAGCAGCTGACTCCTTCCGAGCTGGCGTCTATGCTTGACGCTCTGGAGGTTCGATCCGAAAGCTCTGAGAGTGCCGATTATCTCGCAGCCGTTGATCATATACGTGCGCACATAGATGTGATTGACGATAATATACTTGAGCTGATCGCTTCCCGTATGAGGTTGGTTGATGAGATCGGTCGTTACAAAAAGGAGAACAATATTACCGTGCTTCAGCCTCGCAGGTGGGAGTCTGTCTTGAACAAGGCCATAGCCGGTGCCGGTGAGCGTGGCCTCGACAAAAAGTTTGTAGAAGAGCTCTTCAAACTCATACATCAGGCATCAATTGACAGGCAGAGCTGAGGTCCTACCCTTCAATACAATCGAAATCGAGATATTCGTATTCGCCACCCCAATTTGTGATAATTGTTTGAAAGCCCGCTTGCGAGATGACAAGGGAAGCGGTGTTGTCGTTTGGGTGAAAACTGATGTTTACAGCTTGCTTTAAGTCTTTGTCTAAAAACAGTTTGACATCCCCATTCGGATCATTTATCAGGCCAAAAAGGGAAACTGAGCCCGGAGTAGTTCCCAAGCAGCGTTCCATTCTTTCCGGAGAAGCAAAAGAGAGCTTCCCCTGATGCAAGACATGTTCCAAATCGTGAATAGGCAACGTTTTGTGGCACTCTATAATTACAAGATAGTGCCTGTTCCCCTTGTGATTTCTGAAAAATAGATTCTTGCAGTGAGTACACTCCTCTGCAATGAGAGTGTTCCAGTACTCAAGCGCAACTTCGACGGTCGGTAAGGCCGGATGCTCATATACCCTGTAAGCAACACCCCACTCCTTCAATTTGTTATATACTATTTCGCGCCTCTGAATTGATTCCATAGCGCAAAGATAGGGGTAAATCATAGCTATTGATACTTTGCAGAACGAAAATTGTGGAGCTGAAGTAAGCAAAAAACAACGGGCTGCCGGTGAGGGTGCCCGTTGTTTTCCAAAAGAGTGTATTACTCTTCTTTAATGGCTTTGATGCCGGGGAGTTCAATACCTTCAAGGTATTCGAGCATTGCGCCGCCGCCTGTCGATACGTAACTGACTTTGTCAGCGTAACCCATTTGCGATACTGCGGCAACAGAGTCTCCGCCACCTACCAAAGTGAAAGTGCCGTTTGCGGTAGCTTCTGCAAGAATACCGGCCATGGCTTTTGTGCCGACTGCAAATTTAGGCATCTCAAATACTCCGAGAGGTCCGTTCCAAAGAACAGTCTTTGACTTCATTACGATCTCTTTCCAGTATGCGACCGTTGAAGGGGCTGCATCAACACCTTGCCATCCGTCAGGAATCTCGAAAGTAGAGACAATTTTGGTATTGGCGTCATTGCTAAAGGCGTCAGCGATAACAACTTCGTTGTCCCAGCGAATTTTCATGCCTTTGGCTTCGGCTTTTTTCATAATGTTTTTTGCAACATCAATCTGGTCATCTTCGCAGATAGAGTCACCGATCTTGCCGCCCTGCGCTTTTACAAAAGTAAATGCCATACCGCCGCATATAATCAGATTGTCAACTTTGTCGATCAAGTTTTCGATAATACCGATCTTGGAAGAAACTTTGGCTCCGCCGATGATAGCAGTAAGAGGGCGTGCAGGGTTGTTGAGAATCTTATCAATGGCTTTAATTTCCCCTTCCATTACGTAGCCGAACATCTTGTCATTAGGGAAGTATTTGGCTATTAATGCTGTAGAAGCGTGTGCGCGGTGTGCAGTACCAAAGGCGTCATTAATGTAGCAGTCGGCGTATGAAGCGAGCTTTTTAACAAAAGCCTTTTGGCTTTCTTTTATAACAGCTTTGGCTGCTTTCTTCTCTTCATCGGAAGCATCTTCTGCCAAACCGCGAGGTTTGCCCTCTTCTTCTGCGTAGAAACGGAGGTTTTCAAGCAAAAGGACTTCGCCCGGTTTCAGTGCGGCTGCCTGGGCATCGGCTGCCTGGCAGTCAGGTGCAAATTGTACCTTTACGCCAAGATATTGTTCAATACGGGAGATAACGTGTTTAAGCGAAAATTTGTCTGCAGGACCTTTTGGACGTCCAAGGTGAGACATGATAATCAGGGATCCTCCTTTTTCGAGGACTTTTTTCAGGGTAGGGATGGCAGCTCTGATACGAGTGTCGTCCGTGATTTCAAATTGTTCGTTCAATGGAACGTTGAAGTCAACCCTAACAATGGCTTTCTTGCCATTAAAATCGTAAGTGTCAATATTTTTCATCTTTATAGAAATTGATTTGCAACTATTAATAACATCCGCAAAAGTAGAAAAATTTGTGCACCTAATCAATAAGTGTCCAATATTTTCTACCTTTGCAAGATATGACGATAGAACAGCCATCAGCATCCTGGAAAGATTACGAATTGATTGATTCGGGTAATTATGAGAAGCTTGAGAGATTCGGGCCGTATGTTATGATTCGTCCCGAGCCGAAAGCTTTGTGGGATAAAACGTTATCCGACAGGGAATGGGAAGCTATGGCACACACTCGTTTTGTCCAGGGGGCCGGTTTCGGCAAGGCCGGAAAGGAAGACAGCGGGACATGGAATATGCTGAAGAAGATGCAGGATCAGTGGGTTATCAACTACAGTAGCAGTTTTAAACTTAGACTTGGCCTGACTTCTTTTAAGCACGTAGGCGTCTTTCCAGAACAGGCGCCCAATTGGGATTATATCTCAAGGAGCGTTAAGGAGATAGCTGCAGGGCAGCAAAATCCTCCAAAGGTGCTTAATCTCTTTGCTTACACTGGTGCCGCCTCTCTTGCTGCGCGCAGAGCGGGAGCGGATGTCACTCACCTCGACTCTGTCAGGCAAGTTGTTACGTGGGCCAAGGCTAATATGGAGTTGAGCGGTATGAATGATATTCGCTGGATTATTGAGGATGCCCTCAAATTTGTAAAGCGTGAGGTCCGTCGCGGCAACCTCTATCAGGGTCTTATGCTTGATCCTCCGGCTTACGGGCATGGTACTGACGGTGAGAGATGGAAGTTGGACGAGTGTCTATTTGAGATGCTTAAGTGCTGTGCACAAATTCTTGCTCCGAAAGAGAGTTTTATGGTGCTTAACCTCTATTCCAACGGTTATTCGGCTGTGCTTGCGGATACTCTGGTAAGAAGTGCCTTTGGCGAAAAATTCATCTCTCTGGATTACGGAGAGTTGATATTGAAAGACCGTTTTGGCAAGGCCCTGCCTCTGAGCGTTGTATCAAGGATGAGAAGATAATTAATTAAAATTTACGATATGTTTGATTTTTTGGCAATTACGTGGAATGTAGATCCGATTCTATGCAAATTGGGACCTATAGTAATCAGATATTATTCACTTTTGTTTGTGGCCGGGTTCCCGTTGGGGTATTGGCTTTTCATGAAGTTTTACAAGAGAGAAGGGCTTAATGTCAATCTGCTTGAGCCGTTACTTTGGGCATTGTTGATTGGAACTATAGTCGGTGCCCGTTTGGGACATTGCCTGTTTTATCAGCCTGATTATTATCTTACTTCAGAGCATTGGCTCGAAATATTTCAGCCATGGAAAGGAGGTCTTGCCAGCCATGGAGGGGCGATAGCTTTGATATTTGCAATTTGGTGGTATGTCCACAAATACGGCAAGAAAAACAATTTCGATATGATGTGGGTCTTCGATCGTCTTGCAATTGCCGTCTGCTTTGCGGGATGTCTGATCAGATTGGGCAATTTGATGAATTCGGAGATCTATGGAGATGCTACAAATTTGCCGTGGGGCTTTATTTTTGTTCGGAGAGGGGAGACAGTGCCAAAGCACCCGACTCAACTGTATGAGGCTTTGAGCTATCTGATTCTCGGCTTTATTTTATTGGGAGTATATTATAAGAAGTTGGATAAGGTTTACAGGGGATGGATATTCGGATTGTTTTTGATTGTTCTGTTCGGGATGCGTTTTTTGATAGAGTTTGTTAAGGAGCCGCAAGTTGCCTTTGAAGAGAATATGAGTCTTGATATGGGTCAATGGTTGAGTGTTCCGTTTATTTTGGCAGGTGTAGTGATACTTATCTTGAGTTATGTCTTTAAAAAGCCGGCCAGGCTGGTGCCGCCGGATCCCAAAGCGCACTATTGCCCACCACCGAAGGCTGCTAATAAGTGATTTGTAATTGATTGAGGCTCATATCAAAAGGGATAATAATTTGGATAAAAGGCCAATTATCGTTACCTTTGCGGGGTTATGTGGTCTTGCGCCACGATAAGGCTCTGTTTTTTAGATCGTTATGTTTGGAGCAGTTAGTGCGGGTTGCCGTACAACATATAATAAATAATAGTCGTTATGAGTATGAGACGTAGGTTGTTTTTTGTATTATTCGTGGCATTTCTGTCTGCTACAACAATGTTTGCTCAAAATAATTTTGAAAAGAATTATCAGGTTGAGGGAACCGCCCGCAAAGTCGGGCAAAAATTTGAATGCTTTATCTATAAAGGCTTTGATGAGCCTTGTGCCGTTGTATATACGGTTTCATCAAGTGACGGTACCGAGTATTCTAATCTGAAGCTACAAATATCATATCGTAAGGGATATGTCTATTCTGGATTCGTTTCAGACAGGTTTTTTACGGTAAAGATTGAGCAGGTCATCATTTTTGACGATGAAGGAAATATTAAAGATCAGGAGATATTGTCCGAAGGAGAGAAAGTCTCTGTAAAGGCAGAACTGACCCCGATAGGCAAGGTCGCTACGATAATATTGTTTCCGATCACCCTGGCTTCAGACGTGTATGTAAGAAATGTGTTGAGTATGTATAATTTCAACTCCAGTGATATTTTCTCCAATTTTACTGCCGATTTTGATATAGGCTTTAAAAATACGTGGATTTCACATGTCGATATTGAGTATGGTTTTTCATATAGAGACGGTAATTATTCGGATACCGATCTGACTACAAAGGTACATGATTACGGTGTTCACCTTGGGGCTTTCTACAAAGTGCTGAACAATAAGAAATCACATATATTCAACCCTTATATCGGTGTTACGGGCCACTATTACTTTACCGATTCATCACTTACCGAAGCGGCTCCTGCGATTGGTTTTACTCTTGGATGGAAGTATGTAATGTTGGATTTCAGGTATTCTCAGCCGTTTATGTTTGCATCCAGAACATTTGACCTCAGCGGCGGATATATTCAGGGCGGTATCTGTGTGAAATTTCAGCCGACACCTTTTTCTCTTTTCTCAAAGAGACATATTTCCTGGAAATAGTTACTCGCGCTCCATATCGCGTCGCATGTCCTTCTCTTTGATGGTCTGACGCTTGTCGTATTCGCGTTTGCCTCTTGCCAGGGCGATGTTCAATTTAGCATAGCCGTTTTCGGCAATAAACATACGTGTAGCCACTATGGTCAGACCCTTTTCCTTGGTGGCACGCCGCAGCTTTCGCAGCTCTCGTTTGTTTAGAAGCAGTTTACGATCTCGGCGCGGATCATTACGGCTGAAAGCGGACCCCCACCAATATTCCGAGATATTCATGTTCTTAACAAAGAGCTCTCCTTCAACGAAGTAACAGTAGCTGTCCACAAGAGATGCCTTTCCTGCGCGAATAGACTTTATTTCTGTGCCGCTCAGTACTATCCCGGCGGTAAAGGTCTCTATAAACTCATATTCAAACGAGGCTCTCTTATTCTTTATCTCTATTTTACTCTTGGCTTTAGGCATATCCTCTCTTTTTGCACCCTGTTAGATGCAGTTTTGTAATGATTCGTTGCAAAATTAGTGTAAATTTGTCGAATAATAGACAATAACTACCCCCGTGTACGACGATTATGATCTGATATGTGTCTTGGGTCCTACTGCCTGCGGCAAAACCAAATATGCCGTAAAGCTGGCATTGGACCTTGACGGAGAGATACTCTCTGCCGATTCGCGGCAGGTTTACCGCGGCATGGATATCGGTACCGGTAAAGATCTTTGCGACTACGCAGCCGTTCCCTATCATCTGATAGATATAGTTGATGCCGGCACGAAGTATAATATTTTTGAGTATCAGAGGGATTTTGAAAAAGCCTATAAAAGTGTTATTGACAGGGGCAAACGAGCCATTCTTTGCGGCGGTTCGGGGCTGTACATAGAGGCTGCAACCTGCGGATATTCGCTTCCAGAGGTGCCGCCGGATCCTGAACTTCGCGCACAGTTGGATCAACTGGATACTGAGGAGCTGATTGCAAGATTTGAGAAGATTCGCAAGCCTCACAACAATACCGACTACGACTCACGTAAAAGACTTGTCAGAGCTTTGGAAATAGCTACTTACGAGGATAAACACCCCGTAACAAGGAGCGCTTTTTTGCCCAAGAAGACCAAATATATCGGACTCTCAGTCTCTCGAGAAGTACGCAATATGCGAATAGACAGTCGTCTCAAGGCACGTCTTGAAGAGGGGATGATTGACGAAGTGAAGGGTTTGCTTGACAGAGGAATAGCCCCTGAAGACATTATTTACTACGGTCTGGAATATAAGTTTGTCACAATGTATCTGACAGGGCAGCTTTCATTTGAAGAGATGTACAGTCAACTTGCAATCGCCATTCATCAGTTTGCGAAGCGTCAGATGACATGGTTCAGGGGCATGGAACGAAGGGGGATAGAGATAGAGTGGATAAATATTTAAAATTAATTATAGAGGTATGAAACAACTGATTATTTGTTTAGTGTGCGTTATGTCACTCGTGACAAGTGTATATGCGCAGAAGGCTTCCGAGCTGAAGTATATCGATGCGAAAGAGCTTACAATCATCAATAAGGGCTTTGAAAATACGGAATTGGACTATTCGAGACTTCCGGAGGATATGAAGAGCGTTACACGTAAGGCTGTCTGGGATTTGGGCCTTAACTCGGCCGGAATAGCCGTAAGATTCGCTTCCGACAGTAAATGCATCGGTGCAAAATGGACTC
Source organism: Bacteroidales bacterium (assembly GCA_028691975.1). Lineage (GTDB taxonomy): Bacteria > Bacteroidota > Bacteroidia > Bacteroidales > UBA932 > Cacconaster. The sequence goes on from JAQUYF010000006.1 coordinate 33,942, forward strand.
TTTTGAACAATTTCAGTATGGCTCACATGCCCGGAACAGGTATCAGGGGGATAGACCTTTATACACTGGAAGATGGAGTATGGAGATTCATAGGAACAGCTCAGCCCAACGGCAAAGAGTCTGCCAACGTATTTGTCCGCAGGATGGCGGGAGATGAGAGAGAATATATGGCGTACCTTCCTCTATACGACGGCGTTACAAAGGTCGAAATTGGTATTGACTCTACTGCAACTATCGGAAAGCCAAAAAGTAACATCCTTATTACAAATACAAAAAAGCCGATAGTGTTTTATGGGACCAGCATCACGCAGGGGGGATGCGCATCGAGACCCGGTATGACTTACGCTGCCATCATCGGCAGAAAACTTCAACAGGAGACGGTAAATCTTGGATTTAGCGGTAATGCGAGAATGGATAAGTCTATGGCCGAGATAGTTGCTCGAATTGACGCAGACAAATATGTGATTGACTGCATTCCCAACTGTACTGCTCAGATATTGAGAGACAGTGCTTATTATTTTCTGACATACCTGGCAAAGGCAAGGCCGAAGACACCAATCTATATGGTTGAAAATGTAATATTTCCACCGGCAATAGTAGATACCAAGACGGCGGCAGACCTGAAGGAGGAGAATGCCTACTGGGCCGAACTCTATAAAAAGCTCCGCAAAGAGGGGTACAGGAATATAAAATACATCCCCGCCAAGGGCCTGATCGGCGATGACGGGGAGTGTACTGTTGATGGCTGCCACATGACCGATTTAGGGTTTATGCGGATGGCCGAAGGTCTTCTTAAACGGTTGTAACCAAGTTTCGGTCACCATATCCGTTGTCCACGCGGGCCACATAAGGCCACAGTTTGTTTTCACGGATCCATTCAAGAGGGAAGGCTGCCTGCTCTCTTGAATAAGGATGCAGCCATTCGTTTGCACATACTTCGTCTTCCGTATGAGGAGACATCTTAAGAGGGTTGTCTTCTTTGTCGATACGACCTGCCTTAATATCCTCACACTCTTTGACAATGCATTTGAGAGCTTCTACAAATCTGTCAAGCTCTGCGAGCGGTTCGCTTTCCGTAGGCTCAATCATCAGAGTTTCATGTACCGGAAATGAAAGGGTAGGAGCGTGGAACCCGAAGTCCATAAGACGTTTTGCAACGTCTGTTGCATCTACGCCGTATTCAGCGCGGAAGTGCTGTAAGTCAATGATACATTCGTGAGCAACACGTCCGGTTGCACCGGTGTAAAGGGTTTTAAGCTCAGGCATCAATTTGGCTGACATATAATTGGCATTCAGTATAGCTATCTCGGATACTTTGCGAAGTCCGTCCGGACCGAGCAGTTTGATATATGCGTGAGTAATAGGTAGTAGAAGCGGGCTGCCATAAGGAGCGGCGCCTACTGCCGTCATGCCTTTGCCGCCACACTCTTCTATGACCGGATGTCCAGGAAGATATGGAGTAAGAGCTTTGGATGTACAGATAGGACCTACACCGGGACCGCCACCTCCATGAGGCATTGCGAAGGTCTTATGCAGGTTAAGGTGACAGACATCGGCTCCGATATATCCCGGATTGGTAAGACCTACCTGGGCATTCATATTGGCACCGTCCATGTAAAGAAGTCCGCCGTTTGAGTGTATGATATCAACTATCTCTCTGATCTTAACTTCAAATACACCGTGAGTAGAAGGGTAGGTTATCATCATTCCGGCAAGATTATCTCTGTTGGCGACAGCTTTTTCACGAAGTTCGTCGACATTGATATTGCCGTGTTCGTCACAACTTACAAGTACGATGCTGAAGCCTGCCATCGCTGCGGATGCAGGATTGGTACCGTGGGCCGAAGTAGGGATAATCATTATATTTCGGTTGGCACCGCCATGAGCATGATGGTAAGCACGGATCGTCATAAGGCCTGCATACTCACCTGCAGCCCCGCTGTTAGGCTGAAGAGAACATCCGTCAAATCCTGTTATGACAGATAGATCGTGCTCAACTTCTTTGATGATCTGAAGGGTACCTTCAACCTGATCGGAAGGTGCATACGGATGCACATTGCCAAATTCACTCCAGCTTAGCGGCATCATCTCAACAGCTGCGTTAAGCTTCATTGTGCACGATCCTAACGGGATCATGGAGTGAGCAAGGGATATGTCGCGGCGTTCAAGTTTCTTGATATAACGCATCATCTCTGTTTCGGAATGATATGTGTTGAAGATGGCAGAGGTCAGGATCGGACTCTCTCTCTTCATAAATTCAGGTTTGCCGGGGATTGCGGGAGCTCCTTTCTTACATTGGAAGATCTCTCCTATCTTGGCAGCTTCTTCGCAGGAAGAGAGTTCGTCAAATGAGATTTGAACGCATTTTGAGCACGGATAGTAGAAGTTGATACCTGCTGATTTGGCACGTGTGCGGACAGCAGCTGCATCAACATCAATTACCCTGATGCTATCGAAGAAGTTGTCGCAGGCGAGCGTATATCCGCTGCTTTTGAAGACGGACGCTACTGCATGCGCAAAGCCGTAAGCGTTGAAGGCAATCTCTTCAATCCCTTTAGAGCCGTGATATACTGCAAACATACCTGTCATGGTAGCCATCAAAGCTGTGGCAGTACAGATGTTTGAAGTGGCTTTTTCTCTTTTGATATGCTGCTCGCGGGTCTGCAGGGCGAGACGCACTGCCTTTTTCCCCATACGGTCAACGGAAAGGCCTATGATACGTCCGGGAAGATTTCTCCTGAAGCTGTCCTTTGTTGCCATGTAGCCGGCAGTAGGGCCACCGAATCCCATTGGAAGTCCGAATCGCTGAGCACTTCCGGTTGCAATATCAGCACCCCATGCAGCAGGCTCTTTCAGCAGAGCAAGAGCAAGCAGATCGCAGTATGCTGTGACGAGTATTCCTTTTTCATGTGCTTTGGCACAAAAATCAGAGTAGTCGCATACTTCGCCGTTGGCGGCGGGGTATTGAAGGATAGCTCCGTAGCATTTTGCGTCAAATTCGTATTTGCGCCAGTTGCCTGTCACAATCACTATACCGAGTCCGGAGGCGCGAGTCTCAAGTACCGACAATGTTTGAGGGAAGATATTTTCATCTACAAAAACAATATTTTTACCCTCTTTAACTGCATCTCTACTGCGCAGTTCGAACATCATTCTCATGGCTTCGGCAGTGGCTGTAGCATCGTCAAGCATTGAGCAGTTCGAAAGATTGAATCCGGTCAGGGATGAGATCATTGTCTGGAAATTGAGCAGTGCCTCCAAACGTCCCTGAGAGATCTCTGCCTGATACGGAGTGTACGATGTGTACCAGCACGGATTCTCAAAGATGTTGCGGGTAATCACTGCAGGAGAGGCTGTTCCGTAGAAGCCCATTCCTATAAGCGAACGGAAATTTTTATTTTTGGATGCAATGGCTTTCAGACGTGTCAGATATTCCTGCTCACTGACGGCGGCATCCAATTTTAGTGGCTCTTTCAGTAAAATATCTTCAGGGACTGTCTGTTTAACAAGTTCTTCAATAGATGATAAGCCGAGCGTATCGAGCATTTGTTGCTCCTGATACTCTCTCGGACCGTTATGTCTATCGACAAATTTTAGTGGCATAAACTTTATTTTAGTATTAAATTAATCAAAAAAACTTACAAATATACAGAAAAATCATCTCCAACGTTCCAAATCCAAACGTATATAGATAAAAAGTAAAATAGTGAAAGCCCAAAGCGATGAGCCTCCGTAACTGATGAAAGGCAGCGGTATGCCGATAACCGGCATCAAGCCCACAGTCATGCTGATGTTGATAAGGACGTGCATTATCAGACAGCAGGCAACACAATAGCCGTAAATACGCACAAAGGCGTCTTTCTGTTTTTCCGCGGAGCGGCAAATTCTCAATATCAAAAAGAGATAGACTCCGAGAACAACCAGTGCTCCTGCAAAGCCCCACTCCTCGCCGATTGTGCAGAAGATAAAGTCCGTACTTTGTTCAGGCACAAAATCAAATCTGGTCTGAGTCCCATTCAGGAAGCCCTTTCCAAGGAAACCCCCGGAGCCGATTGCAATCATGGATTGGTGGACATTGTACCCGACCCCCATGGGATCCTCCCTGATGCCGAGCAGAATCTCGATACGGGCACGCTGGTGATCCTGAAGTATGTGGTTGAAGGCGAAGTCCACTGAAAATATCATACAGACCCCGCAAATGTAGCCGAGCATAGCATTGCGCAGCAGCTTCATCCTTCTGAAGAGGGCCTTAATCATAAAGAATAGAGCCACGGGGAGGGTTAAGATAACGAGCCAGATCTCCGCATCGAAATGGTTGATTTTTGCTACCGGTTTAATTTTCAGCAAAGCCGGAATAAAAGAGAGAGCTACTATTATTAAACTCCATAGAAGGATATTTTTCCAGAATTTTCCGGAGTATACGGCATAAAAGATTGCGATGATTCCCAAAAGAATCAGAAGCGAAATAAACGGAGAAAAGATGAGGGTAAGAATAAAAAGTATGACGGCAATGGCTCCACAGAGGATTACCCAACCGGACATACCCTCCCGGTAGAATGCAAACAGGAAGCCGAGATATACCAGGGCAGAGCCTGTCTCCTTCTCCATAATGATCAGGAGTATGGGAACACCTATCGTAGCGAACGCCTTAACTTTATCCCTAAAATAGTGGAAGCTGAAGCCGTATTTGCCCATCAGGGCGGCAATTGCCAAAGATGTGGAAATCTTTGAAAATTCGGCCGGCTGCAACCTGAAAGGGCCTATGGCGAACCATGACTTGGACCCGTTGATCTCTACACCTACAAAGATTACCGCAAACAGCAGGAGCAACACGAAGGCATAAAGCCACCATGCAAATGGAAGGTAGATTTTCGGCGAGAGCACGAATAGAATAAAGGCAGCAATAAGGATGGCAGAGACAATCCAGACGAGATGCATTCCGTACTGAGTGGAAAAGTCAAGGATTGGTGCTCCTTTGCCTCCCACTGCGGAATAGATGTTGAGCCATCCGAATAAGACTAAAAACAGATAGCAAAATATCATTGACCAGTCAATCTTTCTGTAAATTGAAGAACTCATTGCTTGCCTCCTTTTATATGAACCTTACTAAGAAGATTGGCATTTAACATATTCTGCTCAATCCATACTCTTGTCGGAGCTATGGTGTCGTTGAGGTATTTTTCTACCAAAAGCGAAGCAATCGGTGCTGCCCAGGTCGCTCCAAATCCGGCATTTTCAATATATGCGACAACGGCAATTTTAGGATTGTCTTTCGGAGCAAAGCAGATAAAGACCGAGTGGTCGTCACCATGCGGATTTTGGGCGGTGCCGGTCTTTCCGCACACTTCCAGACCAGGCACGTCAGCTACTCTTGCCGTGGCTCCGGCTCCTCCGTGGACAGCCATGTACATACCCTCTACTACCGTAGAGAAATGGGCCGTGTCTATCATGGAAAAGTGCTTCTCTTTATACTTGTCATCAATTGGCATCTCAGGTGTATCTTTTTGTAGGTGAGGAGTATAGTAGTATCCTCTGTTAGCGAGCGTAGCTGCAAAATTGGCTAAATGCAAAGGCGTGCAGCCCAACTCTCCCTGCCCGATGGACAATGATATGATAGACAGGGATTTCCATCGTCCCTCGCCATGAATTCTGTCATATCTCTCAACTGACGGAAGTGTGCCTGCCTGTTCGAACGGAATATCTGAGCCGAGTTTGGTGCCGAAGCCGAGGCTCATGACATATTCTTTCCATTTTGTGAAAGATTCCTGAACATTGTCATACTTGGGATTGTCTATTATGGAGCGAAAAAGATAGCAGTAATATGCATTACAGGACATCATTATGGATTGGTAGAAGTTAAGAGGGCTTGGGTGGCTGTGACATCCAACTGTCAAATTGCCGATATGGTAACCTCTGCTGCAGGGATATTTTGTAGCGGGAGTTACAACCCCTTCCTGCAGTCCGATCAGACCGTTCACGAGCTTGAAGACAGATCCCGGAGGTTGAGGAGACATGATGGAGCGGTTGTACATTGGCTTGTACGGATCAGACACTATATCCTGATAATATTTGTTGATCTCGGCGAGTTGCGACACATTAATGCCGGGACTTGATACCATGGTAAGAATCTCTCCGGATGATGGTTCGATGGCGACCAGCGAGCCCACCTTGTTGTGCATGAGGGATTCCCCGTATGCCTGGAGACGCGCATCTATTGTGGTAACAACATCCTTACCCTCGATGGCAGGCTTGTCGTAATCCCCGTTCATGTAATGGTCCTTTATGCGGTTGTGTGCATCCCGTAAATAGATTTTGTACCCCTTTTCTCCCTTAAGTATATCTTCATACGCCTCTTCCATGCCTGTTCTGCCGGCGTAGTCTCCCATTTTGTATGATGGATTTCTCTTGAGATAGGTGGCGTCCACTTCGGAAACATAGCCCAACAGGTTGCCTCCGGCGTTAAAAGGGTAGGTTCTGGATGTCCTCGGGATCCCGCTGAAGCCCGGAAATTTGTAGAGATTCTCGGCAAACATATTGTACTGCTCATTTGAGACATGGTTCAAAAAAGTAAGAGTACGAAAGCCTACCTTACTGCGGAATTGCCTGTATTCTCTAAACTTCCCATTGACGAAAGAGGTATCTATATCGAAGATCCTGCAGAATGATGCAGTATCAAATTCGCGAACTTCGACAGGTGTTACCATGATATCGTAGATGATCCTGTTACTCACAATCACTTCGTGGTTGCGGTCAAGGATCAGGCCTCGTGCCGGGTAGCGTATCTCATATTTCAGGGCGTTGTTGTCGGCGGTTACGCGGTAATCCTTGTTGACTATCTGGACATCGAAAAGACGGATGGCGATGATGACAAATGCGGCCACGATACCGAGCACTATGATATTTTTCTTTTCTAATGAAAAAGCCATAATTATTCCCGGTTAATGAGCGAATATTCGATAATCAGCATAACCACGATATTGACTGACAGACTCAGGAAGATCTTCAGCATTATAAAGCCGAACGGACGCAGGCTTGCGCTGTCAAAAAGCACATAGACCAAAAGATATACGGTGGTGGCTATGGCAAGATAGGCAGTAAATCTCAAAAAGCCGGTATGTCGCGGACTTGGGATGTAGTGAATCTCGCGTCCCTCTCTGTTGACCATAATGGCAAAAAGGGAGTGTCTCAGCGCGGCGACCATCACACATGCGGCTGCATTGAGCCCTAAAACCCCGTCCGAAAACACATCAAGCAGCAGTCCTGTCACAAAGGAGACGATCATAAGTTTGTTGACATTCATTTCCGGAGGCAGAATAAGAATCAGCAGAGGAAGCAGGCAGAGGTAGATATAGGGACCAAGATTGATGTACGAGTCGAACACCAGTTGGAGTGCGAAGATCAAAACATACAGAAATATGCGATAAAACTTACTCATTGCCTTCAAGTGTTACGATTTCGTTCTTTTCTCTGTTAATTACCACGTCAACATACTTGAGAGCCTTGAAGTTCTGGAATAGGGTGACATTAATCTCCTGTGAGATACCGTCTATTACAGTCATCGTATCGACTATTCCCAAAGGAATGTCGGCAGGGTAGATGATTGAATATCCGCTGGAGATAATCGTGTCTCCTACTTTTACATCCGTGTGGATGGGTATTTCCATCAAGACAGCTCTGTCAATTCTCTCTCCTGACCATTGCATGGGGCCGAAGACATTGTTTTTGGCGATCATTGCACTTACGATCTGGGAGCTGTTTAGAAATGAAATAACATACGAGTAGTGGGCACTGACAGAGTTGACAACCCCGACAATCCCTGTTGGGTTGATAACGCCCATCCCTTCTTCCATGCCGTCATCGGAGCCTTTGTCGATGATGATATAGTTGTGCTGCTTGTTGACGGTGTTCTTGATCACCCTGGCGTGGACCAGGGTATATTTCGGCACTTGCTCGGCAGATGTCGAATCGGTGGCTGGAGAGGTACTCATAAGAGCAATCAACTCTTGCTTTAATGTTTCGTTTTCTTTCAGAAGTACCTTGTTTTCCTCTCTCAAAGAGAAAAATGAAGTGACCTGAGAAGATTTACTCCAAAAGTAAGACTGAATATTTTGTGCGATCCTCATCACACGGTAGCGTTGTATCACACCGTTGTTTGCCATCAATGCGATTGAAAAGGCTTCCAATGCTATAAACAGGATGATGGGCAACAGGCTTTTTATGAGACCGCCCTGTCTTCTCATCTCATCAGGAATTTATATGATCCCGAATTTTTTAAAGCGATGCAAGTGCCCCTTGCAACTGCGCGGAGGGGATCTTCAGCGACATGAAAAGGAATATTAATCTTCTTTGAAAGTCTCTGGTCAAGCCCTCTCAGGAGTGCGCCGCCCCCTGTGAGGAAAATACCTCTTTGAACGATATCTCCGTAAAGTTCGGGTGGAGTCTGCTCAAGCACTGACAGGATTGCCGATTCAATCTTCATAAGGGATTTGTCAAGACAGTTGGCTATCTGCTGGTAAGTAATCTTTGCCTCTACGGGATGTACGGTCATAATATTCGGACCGCGAACTGTGAACGGCTCAATATCCTCTTCTAAGTCGGCAACCGCTGCACCGACCTTGACTTTAATCTCTTCTGCCGTGATCTCGCCGACTCTGATATTGTGCTGCTGGCGAAGATACTGCTGTATCTCTGAAGTAAAGACGTCTCCTGCGACACGGATGCTCTCATCTGCAACGATACCTCCGAGGGATATCACCGCTACTTCAGTCGTACCTCCTCCTATGTCTACAATCATATTGCCGGTAGGTGCGGTAACGTCAAGATTGATACCGAGCGCAGCTGCCATAGGTTCGTAGATTAGAAATATATCACGTCCTCCGGAATGCTCTGAAGCATCACGTACAGCCCTTTTTTCGACTTCCGTACTGCCGGAAGGGATGCAGACTACCATCTTGATACTTGGAGAGAAGAGGGTCTTTTTATAATTGATCATCTTGATAAATTCGCGAATCATCTGTTCCGAAGCATCGAAGTCTGCAATCACGCCATCTTTCAGAGGGCGGACCGTCTTGATGTTGGGATTAGTTCTTTCGTGCATTCTTTTAGCCTTTGTTCCGACAGCAATAGGCTTGCCGGTCGTTTTGTCAATGGCCACAATAGAAGGCTCGTCGATGACTTTTTTGTCATTCATGAAAATGACGGTGTTGGCTGTTCCGAGGTCTATTGCAAGTTCCTGTGTTAAAAATGAAAATGCCATTATAGTATATTGTTTTTCTCTTGGTTAATGTTTAAAATGTCTGATACCGGTAGTTGCCATCGCAATCTTGTGCCTATCGCAATAGTCAATACTTTCACCGTCCCGTATCGATCCGCCCGGGTGGATAATTGCAGTTACTCCGGCTTTGTCGGCGATCTCGACACAGTCGGGGAATGGGAAAAAGGCATCCGAAGCCATTACCGCTCCATGCAGGTCGAAGCCGAATGTTCCTGCTTTTACTATCGCCTGCTTTAAAGCATCGACTCGGGAGGTCTGCCCAATACCGCTTGCGAGAAGCATTCCGTCTTTTGCCAACACAATGGCATTTGACTTGGAGTGCTTTACTATCTTATTGGCAAAGAGCAGATCTGCAATCTGACTCTCCTGCGGAGAGACTTCGGTCACAACCTTCAGATCATCGGCCTTTTCAACCGCCGTGTCCCGCTCCTGTACTAAAAATCCGTCAAACATAGAGCGGACTTTCCTTTTTGAAGGGGTGGTGTGCCGGTTGAGGAGTATTATTCTGTTCTTTTTCTCTTTCAGGATTGTAAGGGCTTCATCGTCGTATGCAGGAGCAATAATTACTTCAAAAAAGATCTTTCCGATCTCGCGGGCTGCCTCTGCATCAATGGCTGTATTGGAGATAATAATACCTCCGTAGGCGGAAACAGGATCGGCGGCAAGTGCATCTTTCCATGCCTTGAGTACCGTCTCTCTTGATGCGCAGCCACAGGCATTATTGTGCTTAATCACAGCGACTGTGGTCGTGTCGAAGTCGGAAATCAACTCAATTGCCGCTTCAATGTCAAGCATATTGTTGTAGGAAATCTCTTTTCCGTGCAACTGCTGCGGAATGGAAGCACTCTCTCCGAAAAAGGATGCATGCTGATGAGGGTTTTCTCCGTAGCGAAGAGCCTTTGGCTCAAATAGTGTCTCGTTAAATGCCTCAATAGTGTTATTTCTGTTGAAATATTTGAATATCTGAGTGTCATAAGCGGAGCTGGTCAGGAAGGCATAATTTGCGAAGTATTCGCGCTCCTCAAGAGTGCTTTCTCCTCCTCTTGCCTTTAGCAGATTCAGAAGTGGAGCATAACCTCCTTTGCAGGGAACTATGATAACGTCCTTATAGTTTTTGGCGGCAGCTCTGATAAGAGAGATGCCTCCGATATCAATCTTCTCAATAATCTCTTCATGCGAGGCCCCTCCTTTGACGTATTGCTCAAAAGGGTAGAGGTCTACGATCACAAGGTCTATATCCGGAATATCATACTCTCGGGCTTGAGACAGATCTTCTGCCATATCCCTGCGATAGAGAATACCTCCGAAGATCTTTGGATGCAGTGTCTTTACTCTGCCTCCAAAAATGGACGGATAACCTGTCAAATCTTCTACTTTGCTGACAGGCAGGTTAATGTCCTTGATGTAATTGTATGTTCCACCCGTGGAAATCAGCTTTACACCACAATTGACAAGCTCTTTTGCAATCTCATCGATGCCTTCTTTATCATATACGGAAATAAGCGCCTGCCGTATTTTTTTAATATCAGGTTTAGTACACATCACGAATTTTTCAGCGGGTTTTAATAAAAAACAAAATTAGTAATAATAACGATAAAAAAATTACTTTTGTAACAGATTTTTAAGGGCGAATGGATAAAAAATTTTATACGATAATTTTAGCCGGAGGACGTGGGGAGCGAATGGGGGCCAAAATCCCCAAACAATTCATTGAAATTGAGGGTAAACCGATATTGAGACATACTATTGAGCGTTTTTTGTCTTTGGATGCGGACATGGAAATTATCGTGGTCCTGCCTGAAAATGAGAAAGAAAAATGGATTGCCTATTGCGAAGAAAGCGGTTTTCTGCAGAGGTACATCATTGTTTCGGGAGGAATAACCAGATTTCATTCGGTACAGAATGCCTTGAAATATGTGCCGAAAGGGACAATTGTTGCAGTCCACGACGGCGTCCGTCCATGCCTTGACAAAGAGTTTTTGAGGGGTCTTTATAAGCAAACAGCCGATGCTCAGGCTTTAATCCCGGTCCTTTCGCCAGTTGAATCCGTGCGTGAAATAGAGCCTGACGGGACATCTATTCCGGTTGACAGAAGCAAATACGTACTTGTGCAGACACCGCAACTTTTCCACTCGGAGGTGTTGCTCGATGCATATTCTCAAGCATACTCTCCGAAATTTACGGATGACGCTTCAGTAGTCGAAGCGGCAGGTTACAAAGTGAAACTTTGCGACGGAAGTCGCGGTAATATCAAAATTACTACACCGGCAGACCTGATTGCGGCAGGGGCTATTTTGAGGCAGTTGCGTTAGGGTAATCTTTTACCCATACCTGGCGCTCAATAGCCTGATCCAGAGAGACCCACGTTTCAGTTTGTTCTACACTGGGGATATTTTGGATGGTATTGATCAGGATTTCCATCAAGTGATCGTGGTCAAAGCAGTAAATCTTCAGCAGGAGGGCGTGCTGGCCTGTAACAAAGTGGCATTCAACCACTTCCGATATCTTTTTAAGTGCCTCAACCACTTGGGGATAACTATTTGCTTGAGAGAGGCTTACGCCTACAAAACAACAAACGTTTAATCCGAGAGCTTTAGGCTTTACGAGAAGGCGTGAACCTGTAATAATACCAAGATTCTCCATTTTCTTCACTCTCTGGTGGATTGCTGCACCGGAAACTCCGCACTCACGTGCAATCTCTAAAAACGGCATCCTTGCATTCTTTACGAGAAAACCGAGAATTTTCTGATCAATGCGATCAATCTGGTAGTTATTGTTTATCATTTTCGGTACGTTTATTAAATAATTTTTACTCTAAAAACGCACAAAAGTATATAAAAAAATGGCAAAATGTTACAGTTTGTAGCAACAAATGTTGGGTAAAAACAATACCCTTATACGTAAAATGCTTATCATCAGCACATTACGTATCATTAAAAATGATTTCAAACTGTAAGGTTTACTTTTTTGTCTTGGCTTTTGCTTTCTCAATGATGGCAAGGCATGCAGCTTCGTCAAGAGATTTCGGATCCGTATTTTTCGGAATTCTGTAATTCTCTTTATCTTGCTTGATATAAGCACCGAATCTGCCGTTCAGTACCTGTATCTTGCTTGCTGGGAACTCCGAAATATACTTTTCGCTCTCTTTTTTGATATGCTCTTCAATTAAAGCGATTGCTTCTGCCTCGGTGATGGTGTATGGATCGTATTTTTTGCCTAAAGAGACAAATGAAGAGTTATATTTGACGTATGGTCCGAAACGCCCTACGGCAGCGATGATGTCGTATTCCTGATATTTACCGACCTTGCGTGGAAGTTCAAAGAGTTGAAGGGCCTCTTCCAAAGTTATATTCTCTATAAGTTGCCCTTTTTTCAGGCTGACGAACTGCTTTTGCGGATCATCGCTTGTGCCTTTCTGTACAAGTGGTCCGAATCGGCCTATTCTGGCTATAATTGTCTTTCCGCTAACAGGATCCGTACCTATGACTCTTTCAGCATTGGTGTGCGCTCTGTCCTGCATGGTCTCGTCAACCTTGACATGGAATGGGGTGTAAAAGTCACGGATGACATCATTCCAGACGAGTTTGCCGGCTGCAATCTTGTCGAAGTCTTCCTCTACCTTGGCAGTAAAGCCGTAATCCATTATGTCGGTGAAGTGCTGTTCCAGGAAGTCTGTCACCACAATTCCTATATTTTCAGGGAAGAGTTTGCTCTTTTCGGAACCTGTATTTTCACTCTTGACAGCCTCGCTGATGTGAGACTCCTGTAGAGTAATCTCGCGGTATTTTCTTTCAACTCCGGCCCTGTCACCTTTGATGATATAACCTCTCTTTCCGAGCGTAGATATGGTTGGAGCGTAAGTAGAAGGACGTCCGATGCCGAGTTCTTCGAGCTTCTTCACAAGACTTGCCTCACTGTATCTCGGCGGTCTTTGAGTGAATCTTTCGGTGGCAGTAATGGCTTGATTGTGCATTGCCTGCCCTTTGGAAAGCTGTGGAAGAAGAGTCGTGTTTTCATCCTGCTCTTCATCATCTTTTCCCTCTATATATACTTTCAGAAATCCGTCGAATATGATCTTTTCTCCCTGGATCGAAAATTTTTCCGAGATATTGGATCCTGAGATAAGAATGTCTGTTTTTTCGATTTTGGCGTCAGCCATCTGGGAGGCAATTGTCCTCTTCCAGATCAAATTGTAGAGCCTCTTTTCGGCACTTGTTCCTTCGATGGAGGTATTCTTGATATAGGTAGGTCTGATAGCTTCGTGCGCTTCCTGTGCTCCCTTGACCTTTGTGCGATAATTCCTGACCTTTGAATACTCTGCTCCGTACATGCTTGTAATGCACTCTTTTGCGGTATTGATAGCCAGTGAGGAGAGGTTGGTCGAGTCGGTACGCATATAAGTAATAAGTCCGGCTTCATACAACTTCTGAGCGACAGCCATTGTCTGGTTGACAGAAAAACTGAGCTTGCGCGCGGCTTCCTGCTGCAGAGCTGATGTCGTAAACGGAGCGGCAGGGGTCTTGATGGCTTCTTTTTTCTCTATTGAGGAGATACTGAAGTCGCAGTTTTTACATTTTTCCAAAAATGCGACAGCCTCTTCTGCCGTATCGAATTTCTTGTCTAACACACCTTTAAGAGCCTTTTTTGCCCCATCGGGGATGAAAACGCCTTCAACACGGTAAAATATCTGAGGTTGGAAAGATGAGATTTCGCGCTCTCTGTCCACAATAAGCCTGAGTGCTACGGACTGTACACGACCTGCCGAAAGTTTTGGCTGAATCTTTTTCCACAAAATAGGAGAAAGTTCAAACCCGACCAGACGGTCAAGGACTCTTCTTGCCTGCTGAGCCATGACAAGATTCATATCGATATTGCGCGGAGTATCGATGGCGTGAAGTATGGCATCTTTTGTAATCTCATGAAATACTATCCTGTGAGTATTGTCGGGCGAGAGCTTCAGCGTCTCATACAAGTGCCATGCAATGGCCTCCCCTTCACGGTCTTCATCGGATGCGAGCCATACTGTGTCTGCCTTTTTGGCAAGAGATGAAAGCTCTGATACTACCTTCTTCTTATCACTTGATATCTCATATTCGGGAACGAACCCATTTGGGATATCAATACCCAGATCTTTCTTTGCAAGATCTCTTATGTGTCCGAAACTTGATTTTACTGTATATCCCTTTCCAAGAAACTTCTCAATGGTTTTTGCCTTTGCAGGTGACTCCACGATAACTAAATTATCTCCCATAATCCTATAATTGTCAATTTTGCGAAGTGCAAAGTAAGGTATAAAGAAAGTAATTATCCAAATTTTTATTCCTAAATTTGCAAGAATTGTTTTTTGTAACGAAAGATATTTTTTACAGAATGAAAGATACTACAAAGAAAAAAATTACCGAGTGGTTTTGGATTATAATCCTTTGTCCCATAGCACTTATTTTGCTATTATTGTTAGGTGTGTCACTCTTCGGGAAGATCCCTTCTTTCGAAGAGTTGGAAAATCCGAAGAGCAATCTGGCGACTCTGCTGATATCGGAGGACGGGAAAGTAATCAATACTTATCATATCGAAAACAGGTCATACGTTAAATACGAAGATTTGCCTAAATCACTGATTGATGCAGCTGTGGCTACTGAAGATGCGAGATTTTATCGCCATTCGGGGATAGATTTCAAAAGCCTCGGAAGGGTGGCTGTCAAGACTCTGTTTATGCGGGATTCACGTCAGGGAGGCGGCAGCACCATAACCCAGCAACTTGCCAAGACGCTTTTTCCGAGAGATACCGTTGAGACCAAATTTCCGGGTGTAAAGCAGGCCAAACTTGTGGTCAGTAAGATGAAAGAGTGGATTACGGCTGTGAAGTTGGAGCGCAACTACACAAAAGACGAGATTGCGGCAATGTATCTTAATGCCATATTCTTCGGGAGTAATGCTTACGGTATTAAGGCCGCGGCAAATACTTTTTTCGCCAAAGAGACTCAGGATCTGACGGTTGAAGAGGGGGCCTGTCTTGTGGGCATGGTTAACAAACCCACGCGATACAATCCGGTGATCAATCCGGAAAATTCCCTTAACAGAAGAAATCATGTGCTCAAACAGATGGAAAAGTATGGCTACCTTACCAAAGCGGAACACGACTCGATTGTACAGATACCTATAGTGCTTTCATATCAGCAGCAGGATCACAACTCCGGACGTGCCCCGTACTTTAGGGATATGCTTCGCCGAGTGATGAATGCAGGTGTTCCCAAGCGCTCTTCCTACAAAGAAGTCGAAGACTTCAGGGCTGATTCGCTTTCATGGGTACAGGATCCGCTTTACGGCTGGCTGAACAAAAATTTCAAGCCGGACGGCTCAAAATACAATTTGGACAAGGACGGGTTGAGAATCTATACCACTATCGATTCAAGGATGCAGCAATATGCCGAAGAAGCCGTTGCGGAACATTTGGGCAAAGAGCTGCAAAAGGTCTTTTTTCAGGATTTGAAAGGCAAGCGCAATACGCCTTTTTCCAACAATGTAAACAAGAAGACGGTAGATATGCTGATGTCTCAGGCTTTGCACTGGAGTGACCGCTACCGCGGGATGAAAGCAGCCGGTGCCTCTGACAATGAGATATCCAAATCATTTGCTACCAAGACACAGATGAGAATTTTCTCATGGAATCAGAAAGGATATATCGATACGGTGATGACTCCGTATGACTCCATTAAATATTATAAATCAATATTGAGAGGGGCATTTATTGCCTTGGAGCCTTATACCGGCAAGGTGAAGGCATACGTAGGCGGTCCGAATTACAAATTTTTCAAGTATGACAATGCCACTCAGGGCAAAAGACAGGTGGGTTCGACTATCAAGCCGTTTCTCTATACACTTGCAATGCAGGAGGGCTATAGTCCTTGCGACAAAGTGGTTAACGTGCCTTACTCATTTCCGCTTGCGGATACTGTCTGGACTCCCAAGAGTACGGATAAGGCAGAGTGGATCGGCAGAACCGTCACGTTGAAATGGGGTTTGACACACAGCTCAAACAATATTTCCGCATACCTGATGAAGCAGTTCGGCCCTGTTGCCATGGTCGAGATGTGCCGCAAATTAGGTATCAGCAGCTATTTGGATCCTGTTTATTCGCTTTGTGTCGGATCATGCGATCTATCTGTTTATGAGATGGTTGCTGCTTACAATACATTTCCGGGCAGGGGAGTATATACCTATCCGATGCCGGTGATGAGAATTGAAGATAATGCGGGCAATGTCCTTGCAACTTTCTCTCCTCGAAAGAAGGAGGCTATCAGCGATCCGACAGCATATCTGATGGTCAATTTGATGCAGGGGGTTGTAAGAGAAGGTACTGCCAGCAGGCTGAAATGGAAGTACAATCTGGAGGGCGAGTTGGCCGGAAAGACAGGTACAACCAATGACCAGTCGGACGGATGGTTTATAGGATATGTTCCCAAGCTGACCGCAGGTGTATGGGTAGGGGCTGAAGATCGTCAGGTCCACTTCGAAAGCCTTTACTATGGCGGAGGTTCCAATATGGCACTCCCAATCTGGGGTATTTTCATGCAGAAAGTATATAAAGACAAGTCGATAGGTATCGGAAAGGATGATGTCTTTGTGCCACCTCTGGGATGGAATGTCAATTTGGGCTGTACAGGAGATGACAGTGATCTTCAGGGAGGCAGAAAAGCCGATGAGGGCTATTTTAATTAATATTATATGAAAAAAAAGGTTGCACTGATATATGGAGGAGATTCTTCTGAGGTGGAGATTTCCATTATGAGTGGGAAGCATGTTGCAGCAAATTTAGACAGATCAAAATTCGAAGTTTACGAGATATTGCTCCGAGGAGCTGACTGGAGCCTGTGCGCTCCCGATTCGGAAAAAGCTGTTCCGGTGGCTCAGGTTGACAAGACTGATTTTTCCGTCACTTTTGACGGCAGGAAAGTCAAATTTGATGTTGCTTTTATCATGATTCACGGTACTCCCGGAGAAAACGGCTTGCTGCAGGGCTATTTGGAGATGATGGGGATTCCCTTTACGACGTGTTCATCATACGTTTCTACCCTTACCTTTGATAAGTATGCATGTAAAGCGTTTTTGAGGGATACGGGGATAAAGATGGCGCGGGAGGCATATTTGCGCAAGGGAGATTATTATGATGTGAATGATATCGTTGCGCGTTTGGGCTTGCCTCTGTTTGTAAAGCCGAGTGACGGGGGAAGCAGCTTCGGAATTACAAAGGTCAAGAAGCGTGAAGATCTCTCTGTTGCGATAAAAGAGGCCTTTAAAGAGGGCGAGACGGTACTTGTAGAGGAGTTTATTCCAGGTCGGGAGATGACTGAGGGAGTCTTCTCTTCCAAAGGAGAGATTGTCACACTGCCGGTTACGGAGATTATTTCGCACAATGAGTTTTTCGATTACGAAGCCAAATACCTCGGTAAGAGTGATGAGGTTTGTCCTGCCGATATTTCCGGGCAGGTAGCGATGGAGATAGAGGAGTTGACTCACAGGATTTACCACCATTTCGGCTGTAAGGGGCTTGTCCGGATGGATTATATCTTAAATGGAGAGGATGTCTATTTTCTTGAGATTAATACTGTTCCCGGTATGACCAAAATGAGCCTCGTACCACAGCAGGTACGGGTTGCGGGAATGGATATGCAGCAATTTTTTACGACATTGCTCGAAGAGGTACTGTGATGACTTATAAGGTATTCATAGAAATGTCTTCCGGAGTACTTGCCAAACTGTATCCGGCACCTGAGGCAAAGGCATTGGCCGTGAGACTGCTCTCCACATTCTTGAAAATACCTGACTACAAGTATATTTCAGAGCCTGATCGGAGGATTCCCACAGATAAAGTAGCTCTTTTACAGGAGGCCGTATTTCATCTTTCGCACGGTCGTCCTTTACAGTATGTACTTGGCTGCGCCGAATTTGCAGGGTTGACCTTCAAAGTTGGTGAGGGTGTGCTTATTCCGCGTCCCGAGACCGAAGAGCTGTTCAACATTGTGGCGGATGATTGTGACCGCATGCTTGCGCAGTGGGAAGACGAGGTTGAGGATGGCTCTGAGGATGAGGCAGCGTATGACGATGCAGAGCAATATGATAGTCCTGATGAGGAAGAAGAGGTCATTGAAGTAGGGGATAAGGAGCTGAATATCTTGGATATATGTACAGGTTCAGGATGTCTTGCCTATACTTTGGCCGCAGAGTTTCCCGAGGCTCAGGTGTATGGATGCGATATTTCCGATGAAGCATTGAAATTTGCCTGCAAGCAGAAAATAAAACTCTCAGGTGCTCGTCCTGTCTTTTTTAAGGCAGATGTACTCGGTGTTCCACCTGCAGGGCTTCCAAAATTTGATATAATTGTATCCAACCCGCCTTATGTCACGGAGAGCGAAAAGGCTTTGATGCGCGCAAATGTACTTGAGTATGAGCCGTCTATCGCGCTTTTTGTGCCCGATGAAGATCCGCTGAAGTTTTATAAAGCGATAAAGCAGTGGGCTATGGTGCTTCTCAGGGATGGAGGTAAATGCTATATGGAAATCAATGAAAAGTTCGGTCGTCAGGTAGTGGAGATGTTTCCGGGAGGGGAAGTGATGAAAGATATAAACGATAAAGACAGATTTGTGGTATGGCAAAAGTAACTACAACATGGTTTTGCTCTTCCTGCGGCAATGAAAGCTCGAAATGGATGGGACGCTGTCCCGCATGTGGGGAGTGGAATACGATGGTGGAAGAGCCTAAGGTGAAGCAGAATGCTTCAGCGTCTCCTTCGCGCAATCAGGCTTTTCTTAATGCGCAAGATGCCAAGCCTCAGCAGCTTGACGGGATTACATTTAGTGAAGACAACAGATTTTCACTCGGCAACGCCGAGCTGGATCGTATATTGGGAGGCGGAATGGTCGAGGGATCGATGATACTGATAGGCGGTGAGCCGGGAATAGGCAAGTCCACGCTCTCATTGCAAATACCTCTGCATTGTCAGAATCTTAGGACTCTGTATGTGTCCGGAGAGGAGAGTCCCAAGCAGATCAAGTTGAGAGCCAATCGTTTGGGAGGAGATGACAAGCAGTGCTATGTGTTGAGCGAGACGCTTTTAGAGAATATACTTGTGCAGGCGCGAGAGATTAAACCTGCACTTTTGATAATCGACTCTATTCAGACAATATTCAGTCAGTCAATCGAGTCTTCTGCCGGCAGTGTATCGCAAGTCAGGGAGTGTGCATCGGCTCTGTTGCGCTACGCAAAGGAAAGTAACACACCTGTTATATTAATAGGCCATATCACAAAAGAAGGGTCGATTGCAGGTCCGAAGATTTTGGAGCACATTGTGGATGTCGTGCTTCAGTTCGAAGGGGATACGCGGGGGTCATATCGTATTTTGCGAAGCATAAAGAACAGGTTCGGCTCTACTGATGAACTAGCTGTCTTTGAGATGACCGGGGCGGGGCTGCGGGAAGTGAGCAACCCTTCGGAAATGTTGATTCCGATGCATCAGGACGATCTGAGCGGCATCGCTATCAGTGCCATGATAGATGGTACGCGTCCGTTCCTGATTGAAATCCAGTCGCTTGTCAGTACTGCAGCTTACGGTACGCCGCAACGCTCTGCAACAGGCTTTGACGTGCGGAGGCTTAATATGCTTCTGGCCGTTTTAGAGAAGAGATCAGGTTTTAAGCTTGCAGCAAAAGATGTCTTTCTGAATATCGCCGGAGGGCTTAGAGTTACCGATCCTGCCTGCGATCTTGCAATTGTGGCAGCGGTACTTTCATCAAACTTCGACCTATACATAGAGCCGTCTGTCTGCTTTGCCGCAGAGGTTGGCCTTAGCGGAGAAATTCGTCCCGTAAGTCAGGTAGAACGCCGTATTGCCGAGGCGGAAAAGCTCGGCTTTAAGCAGATTTACATCTCTTCCTTCAACAAAGAAAGTTCCTTTGCCAAGACTAAGGCGGGTGAAATAATTGTTACCGCCGTATCCGACATCCCTTCTCTCTGCAAGAAGTTGTTCAAGTAGGCCCCGGAACAGACTCTTTTTTTGCGAATTAAATATTAATTGTCATTAGTGTCCACTAAAAAATCATAAAAGTTCTTTGAAAATATTGAAAGTTAGGATGTTACAAGGGTTTTTGGAGTCAACGGACTTGAATTCATAACTTTGCCAATCATTCGATTGGCTCATGTACAAT
>JAQUYF010000055.1 GCA_028691975.1 Bacteroidales bacterium
GTAAGCATAAACCCGTTGAGAATCCTCTTCCATTGAATATGCTTATATGTCCCAGTCAACAAAATAGCAAAAACATTGAGAGCCATCAGCACGTCATTAGCCAGACCAATAGGAGCCTCAGGATATCTTCGCATATAAATAGGCAGGATATAGTTGACTACTATCAGCAATAAAAAGTGCCAGACGGGCTCTCTAATACCAAGAATAAGCACAATTACCACCAAAGGAACGGCGGTAACCGCCAGACCAACTACATACCCGTAATTGATGAAAGCATACGTGAAGACGAATACCCCAAATATCAGTACAAGAGATATGAGGACCGCCCCGTAATTTCTTGGTCTTGAAAAGTCTGCCATTACTTCCTGTCAGAGACAATACCTTGTTGATATATTTTATACGAAAGATTTCTCGAGAATGTATAAGGAGGCAGTTGCCCGGTAAATGTTTCAACAGCTTCAGGCTTTGCCATATTAAGGCAAATAAGTAATTTGCTCTTATCCTTGACTTCCCTTTGAAGCCTGTTGTACTGCAATTGATATGTATCCTTCCACGTTTGATCTGCTCTGATTACCAAAACACTTACGGCAGCCTGATCCAACAAGGCCTTCGGCATTGACAGATCGCTTAATGTAGGATATACGACAATTACAACATCGGCTTCATCAATAGGTACCGCATCCTCTTTTTCCATGACAATCTCATCCAAACTGTTACCTATTACGAAAGCCTTCTGATTAATAAAGTCCTCATCATGAATTATATATCTAACAGACATACCTATGCTCTGATAATACTTGACAAGAAGCGACGATACAAAGTCCTTACCCACGCCGGCCTCAACACTCAAAATATTGATAATATTAGGCTTGCTCTTTTGCCAGCGGGTCAACAGCGCGTTACCCAGATGCTTGGTCGACATTACAAACATCTTTTTATTATACCTCTTACGCCCGGCACCGTACGGCATCGGGAATGCTCCGACTACATAGCCTCCTGTCAGACGCTCCCCTTTCTCCTTGTCTCTCGGCTTTCTGTCAAACATTTCTATAATTGCAAGCAAAGCCAATATCAGGAACAGCGAGCCAAAGAAAGCCAACGCCACAATCATCCTTCGCTGTGTACGGGCAGCTCCGATAGGGAAGTTAGGCGGATTGATGACTCTCAGAGTTGCAGATGTCATCTGTAAGTTTTTCTGTTTTAATCTTGCCGCATTCAAACTGTTCAGTATAGCCTGATAAGACTGTTCGGTAAAACCGATATCTCTCTCCTGACGCTTGATAGTAGAGCCAATCGGAGAATAAAATATAAACTCTTTGTCAAGACGAACTCGACGATCTTTCATGACTTCCAGGTTGGAACGAGCCTGCTCGTAACGAATAAGAGCTTCGAGCCACTGGGATATTATATCATTTGTGGCCACCCCTTCTTTCGTATATGACTGCTGCACTATTTTATTGGAAAGATAGGACAAATTGTTTGCCACCGAATCCAATTGCTTTCTAAGAGCAGTGGTCTGAATATTGGCCGTTAGAGTATCTTCGCCGAGCAAATTGGCCATCGCAATCTTTTGAGTCAACTGAGATACTTCACCGACTGCACTGATCAGTTTAGGATTGCTGCGAAGATTTTCTATCTGCTCCTTCATCTTTTCCTCAAGAGAATTGATGATATCAGAAGCACTATTGTAATCCAAAAGTATAGTTTCGTACTTGAGTTGATAATCACGGTCCATTGCAGCTATCTGCTTTGTCTGCTCATCATAATTAATCACCTTATTCCTTACATTGTACCGTGTCAGAAAGTCCTCCTTTCGTCTTAATTCACCGCCGACTCTCGCCAACTCCTTTTCGAAGTAGGCAATTACATTGTTGGTTTCACCGTATCTCAACTCCCTGTATTGCTCCCGGAACTCTTCGTTCAGCAAAACAAGCGTGTTATAGGCAACTCCCGGATCATCAGCCGTATAAGAAATTTCAATCATATCACTGTTGCCGATCCTTCTGACCTGTATCTTACTGAGAGCATCATAACTGTAATGCCTGTGATACCAGTTAAACAACCCATAGATAAAATTATCCGGTGTTGCCTCCTGGTAAGCATAAAGTCTTGCAAGTGTGGTATCCTCCGAAGATTTGTCGATAAGAGCCTTCACGTCAGCAGGCACAATTGTCATCAACTCTTTGTATGTTCTCGCCATCAAGTATCTGTTGTCCTTTTGGGGATCGCCATACATCATGTGCTGGGCAAACAATCTCATGGAAACTCTGTTGAGAGTCGTCTTGGATGTGATGATCTCCAACAAGTTGCCCATTGTACTGTTGACAAGGTTCCAGTCGTATCTTACGCTGCCGTCTCCAGACTCGATATCGTAACCGGAAACAATGCCTGTGTAAATAGTAGTTTTCGATTCGTATTGCTTTCTAAGGTTACCTGTCGCCAAAATCACAATAATCACCACTATTATTGGAACTACAATAATCCAAAATCTGTTTCGATAAAGAAATTTTATAATCGATGATAAAAAATTCATAACTATTTACTTATTATTTTTGTTTGTGACAATATCTCCAACCTGAGTATGGCCTTCAATAAATTGTTATATGTGGTCTCATATCTTGAGACGGCAGTACTGACATCTGTTTTGTAACGGCTAAGAGTCTGAATATCCATTTTTCCATTTATGAAATTGGATTCGGAAATGGTATATTGAGTCCTCGCCATCGCCACGTCTTCCGTCTGGATTGTAAGGGTAGAATGAAACTGCAGCACGTTGGTATATTCTTCAATAATATTCAAACTCAGCTCCTCGAACCATCTTTCTACCTCATATTCGGCCTGCTTTACTGCGGCCTGCTCTCTCCTTACTTTGTTAGTTCTTGAGAAAAAGAGCTCAAGAGGAAGATTGACGGAGGCACCAACACTGTATGAACTTTGCTCCTTTCCTGTGTATATGCCACCCGCCGTTGGCTGTTCCAATGTAAGCATAGCCATAGAACCATACTGATATGATGCAAAGACCCTGAAGTTTTGAAGCCACTCCTTCTTCTGAATCTTTAAACCCTCCTGTCTCTGCTCAACCTGAGCGAGCAAAGCGGAAGTAACCGGACTGTGCTTGGCATTCTCAAGCAAAACTGACAGGGGAGGAATCTCCAATGAGATTAGATCGGCAGCCGTCAACTGTGAAAACCTGTCAATAGCTTTAATGGAGTCATTTTGGGCTATGGCATTATCAACCGCTGACGGACGAGTAACAGAAACCGTATCCTGCATAAACTGAGCAGTCATGCTAAAAGGCAACAGAAACAAAACCACGGATGCAATAAAATAAATTCTTTTCATATTATATCTTTTTATTAGCCTTACTTTATACGTCCTCTTTTTGAACAAAACGTGCAAAGGTCTTAAAAATAATTTTTAAATCTAAAAGGATGGACATATTTTGTGCATATTGAATATCAAGTTGTTTGCGCTCTTCAGGGGATAAGGAGCCACTATCCCCCCTCTTCTCTATCTGCCAAAGTCCGGTAAGACCGGCAGGGGCCATAAAGCGGGCGATATACTCATCTCCCGTCAATTTTTCGGCTTCATACAGTGGAAGAGGGCGATTGCCGACAATCGACATATCTCCCCTTAAAATGTTAAACAACTGCGGTAACTCATCAATACTGAATTTTCGTATTATCCTGCCCACCTTTGTGATACGCGGATCCTTTGCTATCTTGACAAATGCCTTCTGCTGCTCCTCATTCACTTTCATTCTGTAACTGTCTTCGGCAATCACACTGTCATCAGAAACGAGCAAAACCTTATCATCGGCAACCATCGCAGGATGTATCTCACCACTTTTTTCTTCAACTTGCTGCTTAGGCTGATCAACGATATTTGCATACTGATTAAGCTCTTCATACTGCTTCAACTTTTTATCGGCATCAACATACATGGACCTGAATTTTAAAAAGTCGAATACCTTCCAATTACATCCGGCACGCTTTGACTTATAAATAACGGGCCCCGGACTCTCAATAACAATAGCAAGGGCAACAATAATCAAAAGCGGAGAAAGCAACAACAATGCCAAAGAAGAACAGGCAATATCAAACAATCGTTTGTAAATCGGGATCCTGTAATAATTGGAGTTTCTGTCCGCACCTGACCAATTTGATGAAAACATCTCTTCAGGGACATATTGTACTATCTTCCAAAAACTGTCGCTGCCAATATCCGGAGAAATAATGTTTTGAATGCCCACTTTGACATATGCTCTCTTCAACTGGAGAGGAAGCTCAGAGTCTGCGACAAGTATTTTATATGCCGTGACCGAACTTTTAATAAATTCAAGCCAAATATAATCGGTCTCAACATCAACGCTCTTTTCATAGAGCAAAATCATCTCGGTTCCTATCTTGTTTACGTTTATGTCAAGAATATCAAGAGCCTCCGGCAGCACAATCAAATCTTGCCCGACAGTATGAGTAAGCTTTTCAATATTACTCTTGTTCTTGCCAATATATACTAAACAGTAACTCAACCTATAATCTTTTTAACTCTTATCTTTAACTCTAACGGATTAAACGGCTTCACAATATAATCTTCTGCTCCCTCGGAAAGAAGTCGGATACGATCCGTACTGCTATCTTCACTGGAAAGCATAATGACCGGAATTGCTTTGTAGAGTTCGTTTTCTTTCAAGTATATGAGAAAATCGTCTCCTCGCATCTCAGGCATTCTAATGTCCAAAATAATAAGGTCCGGAAGATTGTCATCCTGTAACCATTTTAACGCCTTAATTGGGTTGTCAAAGTGAAAACACTCATACTCGGAAGCGAGGTAGATTGACAAAACTTTTGCAATTGCCTCCTTATCGTCTACTATTAATATTTTTTTTCGCATAACAGTATTACTATTCTATTTCGTTTTTTTCACATAAGTAGCCCCCCCCCCCCCACCAAATTCAGGGCATCTCTCATAACCTGCTTAAGCAGATCGAACTTGATTGGCTTTGCCACAAAACCACTGAAGTTGTGCTCTTGGAATTTTTGCTGATCTTCAAGTGAGGCATAAGCAGTAACCGCCACTATCGGAACAGTTGGGGAAATCTTCCGGATCTTATCAGTTGCCTCAAATCCGTCCATCACGGGCATCTTGATATCCATCAAAATAATATCCGGATTGTGAGCCTTAAACATCTCTACAGCCTCGGCACCATTCCACGCATGCCTCAGATCGTATTTTTTCAAGACAGAAGAAATCAACTGATAATTGCTTGCATTATCTTCCGCTACCAGGATATGCAACTTCCTCGGAATCTGTGCAGGCTTTTCACTCGAACTCTCGACGCTTATCGGATCTGTCGTGGTGGAAACATTTGTTTTGTATGGAAGATTTATCCAAAATGTGGAACCTTTGCCAACCTCAGAATCTACACCAATTTTGCCACCCATCAGGTTAACAATCATTTCGGAAATTGCCAGTCCCAAACCTGTCCCAGACTTTGCCTTGTCATATCTGACAAATCTTCCAAAAATTGCCTGTTGCTGCTCCGGCGTAAGTCCACAACCGGTATCTTTAACATAAAATTTTATGCAGTTCTTTCCTTCCAACTTATAACCGGCTGTAATACTGCCTTCCGCAGTAAATTTGACGGCATTGGTAATAAAATTGGAAATGGCCTGATTGAGCCGTCCCTGATCAGTACTAATCACACAATGTTCCAAACCTTTCTCAACAATAAATTTCACTTTACTGCTCATTTTCATGCTGAAAATATAGTTGAGATTGTCATACATCTGGTTGATGTCAACATCAGTATATGATATATCAAGTACGCCGGCCTCAATCTTTGAAATGTCAAGAATGTCATTTACAAGTCTCAGCAGAGTATTATTGTTCTCTTTGATAATTTCCAGATAGCTCTTTCTCTCCTCCCTATCGTCCACTTCTGCGATAATCTCCGAAAAGCCTACAATCGCATTCAGCGGAGTTCGTATTTCATGCCCCATATTCGCCAGAAATGCAGACTTCTGACTGTTTTCTTCCTTGGCATAAATAAAATCTTCTTTAAGCGTGGCCTCTTTAATTTTGCGATCATTGATATCTCTCGCCACTCCTATTACGCAGGTAGCTTTACCCTCGGCGTTTCTCTCCGTAACAATACCGCAAACCTCAACCCATTCCGTATGGTCAGGGGAGGTGATAATCTCCACATCTTCTTTCAGTGAATCTACTTCACCATTAATCAACTTTAGATAAGCTCGAGAGATCGGATACAAATAGGAAGAAACGACCACTTTTTTTGTAAAGAATTCCAAGGGAATTGTTAA
This sequence comes from Bacteroidales bacterium, assembly GCA_028691975.1. Classification (GTDB taxonomy): domain Bacteria; phylum Bacteroidota; class Bacteroidia; order Bacteroidales; family UBA932; genus Cacconaster. Next base: position 6,324 of record JAQUYF010000055.1, read on the forward strand.
TTCGTCTTTATTGAATACGGTATTTAAAAGACCGAACATTGAAAGATTCATAGTAAGATACTCTCTCTCAACATCAATATTCCATGTGGCAAGCTTCAGAGACTTTTGAATCATAATCAACTCCTGATTGAGCTTGGTAATAGCTTTTTCCTTTTGTACCAGAGACGACACATCAGTCGCTGTAGATACAATCCACTTCTTACCGTCTTCCAACATTAATATCTGTTTGGTACAAAGCAGGAAAACGCTACTCGTTACAACTATGCCGGAGGCTACACCCGAGGAATCATGCAATGCAGACTCTTCCAACTTGTCTATCTGGGCAACGGCGGGCGTATTAAACAGTTCATCAAGCTTATGCCCGACAAGATGTTCCAGATCAAGATTCCACACCATTGCTATCATCCTGTTAACTATAAGGTACTTACGAGTCGTGACATCTTTTACGGCAATAGCAACGGGAAGACCTTGCAAAACAGTATTGATCATCTCGAAATATTTTGCCTCTTTTTCCCTCTGCTTCTCCACATCAGTAATGTCTGTCATGCAGAGTAATAATCTTTGATTATCATAGCTTACAACAGAAACATTTACGACGTAGTTCTTGCCAAGTACATCAACCCCCACCTTAATGCGTTCGGTATTATGGGTGGCCGATACTCGCTCTATCATTTGATAGCACGCAGCAAGATCATCGTGATCTTTCACATATCTCCCGATTGAATAAAGCTCTTCATTACTGACCATATTCCAGATCGTATCAGCAAGCAACTCTATGAAATTACCCTTTTTATCAATTAATGCAACGACTCCGTCGATTGATGAAATTACCTGTTTTGTAAAACCGAGTTCGTTCCTTAGTTTTTTTTTCAATTTGAGAGTTTTATGGAAATAAATGAAAAAAAGAACGATCCCCGCCACCAGCGCAACCACCAAGACGGCATCTACTGCGCTGACAGACAGCACATTGCTCCCAACAAGCGCAACAAGAGACATCCCCAATGCCCGCTCACTAAGGAGTAATAGCACAAAGAAAATGAATATTTTAACTCTCATATAATATGCAAACTTACAAAAAAATATCGTATAAATTACTTAAAATTTTAACTTTGTAACAATTAAATAACACTTTAAGCATGACACAAGTTAAAGTCAGTGTGGTCATTCCGGTCTATGACACGGAAAAATATATCGAGGAGTGCCTCTTATCAATCACCAATCAGACATTAAAAGAGATCGAAATACTGGTTGTAGATGGAGGTTCAAAAGACAAAGGGGTGGATATTGTAAGGGGAATTGCTGCCAATGATAGCCGAATCACAATTCTCAAACAGCCCGGCAAGGGGCTTTCCGGGGCGCGTAACACCGGAATAAAAGCAGCTGAAGGCAAATATCTATACTTCATCGACAGCGACGACTATTTGGATCTTGACACTTTGGAACTTTGCTACGAAAAAGCCGAAAAAGACAATTTAGACTTTCTGTTTTTTGATGCCCAATGTTTTAAAGATGAGGGTACAACATCGACATTTTGGATGGACTACCATAGAGCCGGCTATGTAGAGGACAAAGTCTATACGGGCCGCGAACTTATCGAGCAATTGATTGCGATAGGCAGATACCGCGCTTCCGCATGCATGAACTTTATCAACAGACAATTTTTCGAAGATGCAGGGCTATCCTTCAACACAAATATCATGCATGAAGATGAACTCTGTACAGCTATGCTCTACATGGAAGGGAAAAGGGTCGGACGTATTGCGAGAGACTTCTATCAGCGCAGGGTTAGAGACAGCTCCATCATGACGACCTCATTTGCAGACGAGAATATCAACAGCTACCTGACCATAGCCGATGAACTGACCGAATTCGGAAAAAGAAAGGGCGGTAAATTTCCGGATACAGTCAAAATTATCATCCGCAATTTTTTAAACCCTGCACTTTACAACTCATGGAACCTTTCCTGCGGCAAAAGATGGGCAGTGGCATATAAGGCTCTCCGGAAATATGGCTGCCTTATCAAGCCGAAAAACATGATAGTCCTATTATTTAAAGCTCCTCTTTCCAAACTTAAAGGGAAATGAGTTCGATAAAAAATAGCATGCTTACGGGAGTTTTCTACACAGCTATCGCAAAATATTCCGGTGTAGTTATTTCCCTCGCAGTTACTGCGGTTCTTTCGAGACTGATCCCTATTGAGGAATTCGGGATTGTGGCTATTGCCACTGTGCTGATTGCCTTCTTTTCGATGTTCAGTGATATGGGGATTGCTCCCGCTATCATTCAGAAGAAAGATCTGACAGACGATGACTTGAACAATATCTTTTCTTTTTCGATCTGGTCCGGATTACTGCTGACGGCACTATTTTTCTTCGGGGCATGGCCGATAGCCAAATATTACGACTCTCCGGTCCTTGTCTCTATCTGCCGGCTACTCTCCATCAATCTGTTCTTCGCTTCAGCCAACCTTGTACCTAACGCGCTTCTACTAAGAAATAAAAGATTTAAGTTTATAGGGCTGAGAACTTTTATAATTCAAATAGTCTGCGGAATTGCCGCAATTGCATCGGCATATATGGGGGCAGGGCTATATTCGATAATCGTAACCCCTATTCTGACAAGTATTATCCTGTTTTTTATCAATTACAGTCAGTACCGGCTGAAATTCAGGTTTACTCTCGGCCTGGTATCTATCAGGAAGATATTTTCATATTCTATGTATCAACTGGGATTTAATCTGTTTAACTATTTTTCTCGCAACCTGGACAACCTTTTAATGGGAAAACACATGTCTATGACTGATTTGGGCTACTACGAAAAGTCTTACAAGATGATGATGTATCCTCTTCAACTGATACCCAATATAGTCTCCCCCGTGATGCACCCTATATTCTCGGAACTGCAAGATGACTACAAGAAGCTGTCCGCATCCTTTATGGGAGTAATTAAGATATTGGCATTCATCGGATTTCCACTTTCAGCACTGTTGTTTTTCGGAGCAAAAGAGTTGATTTTGCTTCTTTTCGGCAATCAATGGGGACCATCGGTTCCTCCATTTATGATATTGTCTCTTACGGTCGGTCTGCAGATCATTCTGTCAACTACAGGAGCTATATTTCAGGCTTCCAACTCTACGAAAATGCTATTCTGGTGTGGAGTGGCCACCACTGTCATAAATATAGCAGCAATCTGCATAGGAGTCTTCGGATACGGAACAACTGTAGCAGTTGCCTGGAGCATCTGCATCTCATTTACCATCAACTTTATATTAACCTTTTATCTGATGTTTTACAGAGTATTTCATCTGAGTTGGACTCCACTTTGGTTATCACTTCTGTCTCCTCTGATACTGACCATCATTACTGCCGGAGGACTGTACGGCATCTCGCTCATTTTACCGGAAGAGCTGAATATGTTTCTCTCTTTAGCCATCAAGAGTGTATATACAGTGATTGCATGGGTAGCATATATCCAGCTTACAAAAGCTTATGACCTGAGACAATTGCTCTCCGGAATAATTCACAAAAAGAGATAGTACTATGAAAGGTTTATTTTTGATATTTCACGGATTTGAAGAGTACAACGGTATCAGCAAAAAGATAAGATATCAGGTATCGGCACTGAGGGAGTGTGGCGTAGATGTATCCTTATGCTGGATTATAGTGGATGAGCACGACCACAGGAAGATCATTTTGGATGACCGAGTCATAGCGGATCTGGGAGCCGGACGTTTGGGGGCTATTCGCAAAAGGACTCAATACGGCAGTATTGTGAAGGCTATGGAGGGCAAAGGGTATGACTTCGTCTATTGCAGATCTTTCCACAATGCCAACCCTTTTACTATTTCGCTTTTCAGCAAAATAAAAAAGATGGGCGTCAAAGCGGTGATGGAAATCCCCACCTACCCTTATGACAGCGAGTACATAACTTTCAAGATGAAATGCGAGAGAGCTATGGACAGATGTTTCCGTCACAAATTAGCCATGCTGTTTGACTACATCGTCACTTTCTCCAACTACGACACAATATTCGGTCAGAAGACTATCAGGATATCTAATGGCATCGACTTCTCGGCCATCCCTCTAAAGGCACATCTGAACGACACCTCGAAGAGCCTCTCCCTTATCGGTGTTGCGGAGGTCCACTATTGGCACGGCTTTGACCGTCTTATCGCGGGCCTGGCAGAGTACTACCGAAGCAATCCCGAATATAAGGTTTATTTCCACATAGTGGGAAACCTGACCGGCGAACGTGAAAAGCAAGAGATATTGACTCCAATAGAGAGCGAACACCTGAATGAGTATGTCATCCTGCACGGGGCTATGTACGGTGAAGAACTGGAAGAGGTCTTTGATTCGGCGGACTTGGGTATCGGAAGCCTCGGAAGGCACAGAAGCGGTATCAAATATATCAAACCTTTAAAGAATAGAGAGTATGCTGCGCGCGGCATACCTTTCATTTTTTCGGAAACGGATGAAGATTTCGACAACAGGCCGTTTGTCCTGAAAGAGCCGGCAGACGAGAGCCCTATCAACATACAAGCTCTAATCGACTTTTACAGATCGGTAAAATTAACACCGGCCCAGATTAGAGATTCAATAAAGGAACTATCATGGAAACACCAGATGCAGATAGTAATTGACACTTTATTCGGGAAGAAATGAATGCTCATGAAAAGATAAAAATAGTGTATGTTATACCAGCTCTCTATTACCCGAGCGGAATGGAAAGAGTCGTCATCTTAAAAGCCAACTATTTTACTGAAGTATTCGGCTACGAGGTGCATATTGTGTTAACTGACGGAGGCGAAAAAGAGCCGTCTTATCCGCTCAATCCGGCAGTAACCGTACACCAGCTTGGCATAAACTTCGAAGAGCTTTACGGCTGTTCTCTGATAAAGCGAATATCAGGATATTTCAACAAGCAGCGCAATTATAAAAGGGAACTGAACATTTGCCTGAACAAGATCAAACCGGACATTACTATCTCCACACTCAGGCGTGAGATCAACTTCATCAACAAGATGACGGATGGAAGTATCAAGATCGGAGAGATCCACTTCAATAAATCCAACTATAGAGACTTCTCGGAAAACAAACTGCCACATGCCATACAGAGAGTCGTGAAATACTTCTGGATGCGGCAACTGATATCCAACCTGAGGCCCTTGAAAAGGTTCGTGGTACTCTCAAATGAAGATAAAGAGTGCTGGACAGAACTTAATAATGTCGAGGTAATCTACAACCCTCTCTCCTTCACGACCACGAAGTTTTCGACCTGCGACAATAAGCAGGTAATAGCAGTGGGAAGATATACTTATCAAAAAGGCTTTGACCGTTTGATACCTGCCTGGCAGATTGTGAGCGAAAAACATCCGGATTGGGTACTGAAGATATATGGAGGCGGTAATAAGGATTCCTTGGAACTGCAAATTAAAGAACGGAACATTGGAAATACTTGCTTTCTTGAACCATCTACAAACGATATTGTCAGCAAATATTGTGAAAGCTCAATATTTGTATTGTCATCGAGATATGAAGGTTTTGGAATGGTAATTACAGAGGCAATGAGTTGCGGCGTACCTCCTGTTTCTTTTGCATGTCCATGCGGCCCCAAAGATATAATCAGCGATGGTGAAGACGGCTTGCTTGTCCCAA
>JAQUYF010000007.1:0-1619 GCA_028691975.1 Bacteroidales bacterium
CTCTCCACGGGGAAGCCAATTATAGAAGTAAATCACCTTCAGGGACATATACTTTCGCATTTTATTAAAGTGGAGGGTAGAGATAACCGTTCACCCGAGTTTCCGTTTTTATGTCTTCTTGTTTCCGGAGGTCACACTCAAATAGTGAAGATGGAAGAGCCTCTCAGGTTTGAGATACTTGGTCATACAATAGATGATGCGGTAGGAGAGGCGTTTGACAAATGTGCAAAGCTGATGGGCCTCGGCTACCCCGGAGGTCCCGTAGTGGACAGGCTGGCCAAAGATGGAGATGAAAACAAATTCAGATTTGCAAAGCCGCAAATCCCCGACCTGAACTACAGTTTCAGCGGCATCAAGACCTCGCTGCTCTATTTTCTCAGAGATCGGATAAAGGAAGACCCTGATTTTATGGAGCACAACAAAGCAGATCTGTGTGCCTCATTTCAGAAAGATCTGATAGACATACTGATGAAAAAGCTGCTTTTGGCAGTAAAGCAGACAGGAATAAAGGATATCGCCATTGCCGGTGGCGTTTCAGCGAACTCGGGATTGCGTAACAGAATAGAAGCCGAAGGAAAGAAGAGGGGCTGGAATACATTTTTGCCGGAATTTCGCTTTACCACCGACAACGCTGCCATGATAGCCATTACCGGCTATTATAAATACAAAAAAGGAATTTTGGCTCCGCTTGATATTGCGCCTGTATCTCGTGCGGCCGAATACGGAGACTGATGAAAGAGTTTGAATTACCATACGGTATAAAACATACCCCATCTCATGAGGAGTTGGTTGCGGCGGCAGCACGGGCGTTGGGAACTTCCAAAGAGCAGATAGCATCAGTACGTATCCTGAGGCGTTCATTAGATGCCCGCGGGGAGATAATTTACAGATACAGAGTAGAAGCCCTCTGCAAAGGGGAGCAGATGGAAGAGCCTTACACTCTTCCGGAATATAAAGATGTAGAACATGCCGAACCTGTCATAATTGTGGGTAGCGGTCCTGCGGGAATGTTTGCTGCTTTGAGACTCCTGATGGAGGGACGCAAACCTGTCATTCTCGAAAGAGGTAAGGATGTGCATGCACGCAAATATGATATTGCAGCTCTCACACAGAAGCAGCAGGTCAATCCAGATTCAAACTATTGTTACGGAGAGGGAGGGGCAGGTACCTTTTCAGACGGAAAGCTCTTTACCCGAAGTAACAAAAGAGGGGATATCAGAGAGGTGCTTTACCAGTTGGTGGCATTTGGGGCCGATCCCTCAATCCTGATCGATGCCCATCCGCACATCGGGAGTGACCGACTGCCTTCGATTGTCGAAAATATTCGCAAGTGTATCATTGAGCATGGAGGAGAGTATCATTTCAACTCAAAAGTAACTGATTTGTTACAAATTTCGGACGGATCAAAAAAGCAATGGAAAGTAGTTTGCGAAGGTGGAGAGTGCTTCTCTGCCGAGAATGTGATTGTTGCTACAGGCCATTCCGCTAAAGATATTTACGAACTTTTTGCCCGCAAGGGCTGGCCTCTTCAGATGAAGGGCTTTGCACTTGGCGTCAGAGCCGAACATCCTCAATCTCTTATTAATAAGATACAGTACCACGGCAAATATCAGCCTTAT
>JAQUYF010000007.1:1719-52477 GCA_028691975.1 Bacteroidales bacterium
GTGGTGAGGGTGCCGGATATGCCGGCGGTATTGTATCCAGTGCAGTCGATGGAATATTAGTGGCAATTGCTGCCGCAAGATGAGCAGTCTCCACCACAGTCGTGAGGAGCTCTTTCACCGTGTAATCCTTCAGTAAGTTCCTTGTCGGTAGCTTCTCTGAGGGCAATGATCTCACCTGTAAAATGGAGATTCTTGCCTGCAAGTTCGTGATTGAAGTCCATTTTTACAGAGTCATCGGTAACTTCCAATACCTTACCGGGGATAACGCCTCCCTGAGAATTCATCATCGGTACTACATTGCCAATCTCTAGCAGACCTTCGTTTATCTTACCGTCGATCTCAAAGATATTTTTGGCAAGATCTACGATAGCTTCTTCGGTATATTCACCATATCCGTCTTTAGCTTCGATGTTGAAATCAAATTTGTCACCAATGGTCATATCTTTGATATTGTCCTCGAAAAGAGGCAGTAAACTGCCTACTCCAAAGATAAATTCGAGAGGGTTTTCTACTGTTGTCTGATCTTTTACTGCTCCTTCAACTTCCAAAGTGTAGATTAGTGAGACTACTTTATTGTCATTAACTGTCATAATTGTTTTTATTAAATTGTATTTGTAACTGTTTCAAGTGGCTCTTCTGCAGGAATTCTGTTAATTTTATAATTCAGTGCAGCGATAATGATGGCTATCACCGGAGTGATAAAGCAGAATATGGCGTATGGGAAATAGGTCATGGTCGCTACTCCAAGTACACTGGCCTGTGCAACCGCGCAAGTATTCCATGGCACAAGTACCGAACTGACGGTGGCCGAATCCTCAAGTGTACGGCTCAGAAGTTCCGGGGCATACCCTTTCTTACGGTAGGTATCTGCAAACATTTTGCCCGGGAGCAGGATTGCCATATATTGATCTGCAAGTATTATATTGCAGAAGATGCAGGTGCATACTGTTGAGGCTACAAGGCTCGTAGTGCTCTTCATGAAGCGAATCATCTTTTCGGTAATGACCCTGATCATTCCGCTTGCATTCAAGGCTCCGCCAAATGAGATGACACAGATGATAATCCATACGGTATTGACCATCCCCTCCATGCCTCCGGTAGAGGTAAGGCTGTTCATAAGAGCATCCCCTGTCTCAATTGATACGGGAGAGGAGAGCATTTTCAGTACTGAAACGGAAAAGAGGTGAAAACTGCTTGCCGAGTCGGGAGCAATCTGAGATATAATATGAGGCTGTGCCCAAAATGCCACCAAAGCGCCTATCAAAGCAGATATAAATAAAGTCATGAAAGGCGGTACCTTCTTGATAATCATAAAAATAGTAGCGCATGGAATTAGCAGTAGCCAGATAGAGATATTGAAAGTTCCCTTGAGCGCGGTCATTTGAGTTCCGATCTCAACGGAAGAGGAGACGGGAATCACAAAGCCTATTATTGTATAAACTATAACGCAGATGGCCAATGCCGGTATTGTCGTAATAGTCATATATTTTACGTGTTTGTACAGATTGACACCGGCAACTGAGGCAGAGAGGTTGGTAGTGTCGGAAAGGGGAGAGACTTTGTCACCTAAGTATGCACCTGAAATGATTGCTCCGGCCAGCCAGCCGACAGGAAGCCCGATAATTGTACCGGCACTCAGCATGGCTACCCCGATGGTTCCGACAGTAGTCCATGAACTGCCGGCGAGAAGCGATACTATTGCGCAGAGCAGGAATGTGACAAGCAGAAATACCTTGGGATGGATAACCATCAGTCCGTAATATATCATTGTCGGGACGATGCCGGAGAGCATCCATGTAGACGTCAGTGACCCGATAAGAAGCAGAATATAGATGGCGGATCCGGTCTTGTTGAGATTTTCTCCGATACTTTCTTCAAATTTTGCCCACGGAATCTTGAGAATATACACCCCTATAAGACATGTGACCACCGCTGCCGAAACGAGGGCAATCTGAGACGGCCCCGAGGTGACATCTTCACCAAAGACATACACTCCGATCACAAGTATAACTATCAGTACCACAACTGGTACAAGAGAGAGGGCAAAACTCGGTTTCTTCATCTAAATTCCGTTAAAAACACAATTGCCAAAAGATAGAGTAGGTATCTGCCACCGCATGCAGTCTCTCGGATCGTCTCCGATAAGGAGCAAATTGCCCCAAAGCTCTATAAGATTACCGGTGATATTCATCTCCCTGATAGGATGGACTATCTCACCGTGTTCGAAGTAGAAACCCTGCACACCGTAGGAGAAGTCCCCTGTTGCAGAGTTGCTGTTACCTCCGTTAAATCCCGTAATCAGTATTCCTCTCTCAGTACTTTTGATAATTGCCGCCAAAGATAGCTCTTTTCCCGAAATATCCCCGTCTTTTGCAAATTTTAAGAGCGAAGGACCCTCAATTGTGGGCTTTATTCCCATTTTCTTGCCGTAATACGAATTAATAAAATAAGTATTCACCACTCCACGCTCAATGATGCTCATGTTGCGTGTTGCAACGCCTTCTCCGTCAAAATATCTTGACCCCATCATACCGGGCAGATGTGGAGTATCGACTAAATTCATCTCTGCCGGAAATATATTTTTGCCAATTGAGTCAATCAAAAACGAGTTGCGCTGCTGCAGTGCGGCACCGTTGAGCGCGGAGATAATCGGGGCTACCATTTTGGATGCTACACTGTTTTCAATTACCGCGTTGTATTTTCCACTGCGGAGCTTGACAGGCTTGAGCCTGCGAAGTGCCCTTTCAAGAGCCATTGTGCCGCACCCTGTTTTCTTCAGGCTGTCAAAAAACATGGAACCTTCATACCACCACTCTTTCGGCTTCTCTTCTCCCTTGCCGATTATCGAGCATTCAGCGCTGATGCTAAAATTTGACAGTATTGATTCACCGACAAATCCCTGAGTATCAGCCATATATACGTAATCTACAGAGTCTCCGTACTCCGCTTCCACAGAGAGCAGTCGTCTGTCTGTGCCGATAACTTCCCTGCCTATATTCATTGCCGTCTCTATGCGGGTTTCGGAGGAGAGTGTTTCAATTGCCGAGTCGTACTGCTTTAGATCCGCACCTCCACCACGATAGTATAATGCTTTATCAGGCAGAACCATACACTCGTCTATCGTGAGCATCGCTGTAGATTCTGCGGCCTGACGTATAAACTTTCGCAGGACGTCCGGATCCATTATGTTGGTGGAAAAAGCTCCGTAGCGCTGCTTTACAAGTATCTGTATGTATAAAGAAGAGCTGGACGCCTGATGCAACTTGTCAACCCTGTCATTGTCGACTACTACGGAATTTTCTATACCGCGAAGCAGGGTGATGCGGGCGTCATCAATACCGCACTCTTTGCAGATACCTAAAGCAACGGCAACTATATCTTTGTCAAAAGTCATAACTAATTACCTCCTACTACTAATGATTTGATAAGAACCGTAGGCATGCCGCATGATACGCAGCAATATTGCTCTTTGCCGCACAACCATGTGGAATTGTCAATCCTGTTGTCAGATGCCACTTCAAGTATGTCGGCGAGGGCTTGAGGCCCGTTGCCGATAATATTGATATCCTTTATCGGAGATGTAAGATGCCCCTTTTCAATCAAATATCCGCTCTTTACATAAAAAGTGAAGTCTCCTGCACCGATTTCAACCTGACCGTTGAGGAAATTGTCAACATAAACACCCTTTTTGACGCTTTTAATAATATCTTCGGCCGTACACTTCCCATTTTCCATATACGTGGCTCTCATTCTCGGAATCGGGTTAAAACGAAACGATTCGCGTCTGCCGTTGCCGGTAGGAGCGACACCATAATATTTTGCACTTATCCTGTCATGTAAGTAGGAGTTAAGGATACCGTCCTTTACCATGTAGGTCTTTTGTCCCGGAATACCTTCGTCGTCTATGTTTAGGGCACCTCGGTTGCCCTGCAGTGTGGCATCGTCCACAACATTGATTTTCTCACTGCAAATCTTCTTTCCCATTTTGTTGCAGAAAATAGAGGTACCTTTTCTATTGTAATCGGCCTCAAAGGCGTGTCCGATCGCCTCGTGGAGCAGAATACCTGAGCCACCGGCTCCCATTACGACTGCCATTTTGCCGCCTTTAGGCTGACAAGCCTCGAAGGCGATTGGAATACGCTCTGCTATATGGTCGATTACCTCTTTTTTCAGACAGTCGGTAAGCATTTCGCTTCCTGCTCTGAAACTTCTGGAAAATGAGATAGTTTCAATGCGATCATTTTCAGATACGATACAAGACACTCCGACAGAAGCGAGCGGTCTCTCGTCACAGAAAAAATCTCCCGATGAATTGAAAAACAGTACTTTGGTATCTGAGTCGGTGAGTCGTTCAGTTACTTTGACCATTCTCCGGTCCAAAGCGAACAGCTCCGTGTCCAAATTATTCAGAAATTCGATTTTATCGGATAGCGCGTAATCTTCCCAGGGGGAGATGATCGGGTATCGATTGACAAATTTAATCTCTTTAAAAGCGGGGGCCAGAAACGATGTTGAGGGGGTGTCAGCTATCTGTGCAGCGGCAAGTGCTGCACGTTCCATATCTTTTACAGCCGTACTTTCAGAATAGGCATAACCTGTCTGTTCTCCCTTTAAAACCCTGATACCTACTCCGTAATCAGCGTCCTTGCCGATGGCGTTAACTTGATGATCAAGCAGGGAAAGTTCATTGGAGATGCTGTACTCAAAGAAAAGATCTGCATAGTCGCCACCTTTTGACATGGCAATCGCAATCAACTTTGAGAGGTACTCTTTTGTAATGTTGAATATCTTAAAATAGTCGTTCATTTAAAAAAAAACTACTGCTCTATGTAGGGCAGTAGCGTTAAAAAATTTTCAAATTTCAGTTTGTTTGCAGAGTACAAACTAATTAAATTTCAACAGCTTTAACTTTAATTACTTTCCCTTTTTCGGCAAATGCCAATTCGGAGTTGCTTCGTTTTTTTTCAAGTACGAGCTTTTGAAATGTAATGTTCAAGCCAATGAGAATGTTCTCTCTAAGTGCTCTCGTCTCGAGTTCGCTCATAATTAATTAGTAGGTTATATTCGGTTTTATTGTGTATTTTAGTTACTATGCTTTTTCCACCTTCAGCTATCAATTTGCTCGGAGTATTGGAGTTGTCAATCAATATCCAATAGTCGCAAATCGGGATGTAAAGTCTGAATAAATGCTCAATCCCAACTGCGTATCTCCTGCGAATCGTAGGCTCGGGTACGTTGTGTCCTCCGGAAGCCACTCTCAGCTTTACTCTCTCAACGGCGAGATCCGGCATTTTCAGCCAGAAATAGACTAACGATACGACGTAGCCTCTGCTCTGCGCGTCGACTATAAACTTTACAAGCGTTCGCGTCGCAAGAGTCGTCTCAACTCCGAAGTCTTCGCCCTTGTCAATCAACTCGTAAATCCTGTCCATCATCAGCCTGCTGGCTCTTATGGATGCCATCTCAGGATTAAATGGAGAAAGACCTTTTGCTATCTCATCCGCATTTACAAACTCCTCGCAATTAAACATATCCGGCAAGATGGTGTAGGAAGCTGTAGTCTTACCTGCCCCGTTACAACCTGATATTATGAAGAGTTTAGGCATTAATCAGTTCTCCAAGCGGCTACAAAAATAAAAAAAATATCCTATTCTCCAACTTTATTCTCTCCTTTTTTTATCAACAATCGCTATCCGCATCCCCTGACACTCCATATCCGAAAAGTGCAAAATCTCCCATACAGGGGTCTTCTGGAAATATTTTTTTAAAATAATCGGTGATCTCCAAAGCTGTTGATAAATCCGTACTCTTCCTTGAAGTGATCCCCATTAGAGTAGCAGTACGGTGAACATGCACGTCAAGAGGAATGATCAGATCTTCTGGAGAGCTGTTTTTCCAGACTCCGAGGTCAACGATATTATCGTTGCGTATCATCCATCTTCTGAAAAGGTGAATTTTCTTGTTTGCAGCCTTATTGTTGCTTTTCTGACCGTAGATATCTGTTCTTATCTGATCGGGAGTCAGAAACTCTATCGAAGGAATATTGTCTTCATAATAGATATGTCTCAAATTTTTGCATATTTGAGCAAATTCAGACCATTTTACGGTGCGGTGGAGTGATTCTTCACCTGACCTGAAAAGTCCGCTTTCTGTATATTTTGCAGGCTTCCACTCCATCTCGTCGAAAGCTCTGCGGCAGTCACGTACAATCATGTTTCTTCTGCCCCAGGCAAGGTGTGTGGCAACAATTCCCGCTATCTCTACATCCTGAAGAGATGCTTCTCCCTTCAGGTACTTATTTGCAAAGTACTTCGGAAATATAATAGGGTCCGTTTCAAAGTAGAGCGGATTGTTATACTTGAGTGCGTATTCTCTTAGAAGCTTTTCCATTTTGTTTTAAATATAAAAGCCACCTTTCACACGGAAAAATGGCTTTTGTATCTGAAGCACGCTGTCAGTGCTATTTTTTCTTGTATCTGCTATAGTATTTATCAACACGACCTGCAGTATCGACAAGCTTCATCTTACCTGTATAGAACGGGTGTGATGTGTTAGAGATCTCGACCTTTACAACGGGGTATTCAACGCCTTCTACTTCAATAGTCTCACGGGTGTTAACACATGAGCGGGTAATGAATACGTGGTCATTTGACATATCCTTGAAAGCCACAAGACGGTAGTTTTCGGGATGTATTCCTTGTTTCATGATTGTATTTGTTTTAATTATAAATTCTCAATTCGGGCTGCAAAAGTAGAAATAAAAAGCTGAAAGACAAAATTATTTTTAATTTTTATAACTTTGCACTTTCATTGAATATGCAAATATAGAGAAAATAAATATGACACTGATAAAATCCATCTCCGGTATCAGGGGAACTATTGGCGGAGAAGTAGGTAACGCCCTCACTCCAATTGACATTGTAAAGTTTACATCTGCTTACGCAAAGCAGCTAAAAAAGAAATTTCCCGAAAAGGATGAGTATGAAGTAGTAGTAGGCAGGGATGCACGTATTTCAGGTGAAATGGTCGATTCCATAGTTTGCGGTACTCTTATGGCCTGTGGAATTAATGTTGTCAATGCAGGACTCGCTTCTACTCCTACAACGGAAATGGCTGTTTTGTTTGAACATTCGGACGGCGGTATTATTTTGACGGCGTCTCATAATCCCAAGCAGTGGAATGCCCTCAAGCTCCTGAATGAGAAGGGAGAATTTCTTAATGCCGAAGAGGGGGATAATCTGCTTAAGATAGCGGAAGATGAGGACTTCGATTATCCCGGTGTGGAAAAGACAGGTAAATTGAAGAAAAGAGACTTTACCGATGCTCATATCAATGCCGTCATCAATTATCCGCTTGTGGATCTGAAAGCTATTAAAAAGGCCAGATTCAGTGTGGTACTTGACTCTATCAACTCAGTCGGCGGTATCGTAATGCCTGAACTTTTTAAGGCTTTGGGAGTCAAGTGTTATGTAATCAACGGCGAACCGGACGGCGATTTCGCCCATAATCCGGAGCCGCTCCCTGCCAATTTAGTTGACCTTTGCGAAGAGGTTAAAAGACAGGATGCAGATCTCGGAGTCTCAGTAGATCCCGATGTGGACCGTCTCGCTTTTATCTGTGAGACAGGCGTTCCATTCGGAGAAGAATATACGTTGGTTGCAGTTTCGGATTATGTACTTTCTCAAAAGAAAGGTCCTACCGTCTCAAATATATCCTCTTCACGCGCCCTCAAGGATGTTACAGAAGCTCACGGATGTGAATATTTCACCTGTAAGGTGGGGGAGGTTAATGCCTCTACCGAGATGCAACGCGTTGGTGCGGTGATTGGCGGAGAAGGTAACGGTGGCGTCATAGTTCCGGACCTTCACTACGGGCGCGATGCTCTTATCGGAGTTGCTCTGTTCTTAAGTAATTTGGCTCATAAGAAAATGACCGCCAGTGAACTTCGTGCTACATATCCGGACTATTTTGTCTCTAAAAACAAGATTGAAATCTCCGATCCTTCGCAGGTTGACGGGATGCTTACTGCAGTGCAAAAGCATTATGCTGCCGAGAAGATTACTACAATTGACGGTCTCAGGGTTGATTTTGAGGCTGAGAAAAAGTGGTTTGTACTTCGCAAGTCCAATACCGAGCCTATCATAAGAATATATGCAGAAGCTCCAAAAGAGGAGTCGGCTGAGGCTTTGGCTCAGGAGGTTATCTCAATTATTAAAGCTCTTTAATGAATGTGGAAGTTTATTAAGAAGTGGGTTTTGAGGCTGGTGATCTTTTTCTTCGCCTCTACTGTTCTCGCCACTGTCTGCTATAAATTTCTTCCCGTTTACGTAACCCCCCTGATGTTGATCCGCTGCGTGGGGCAGCTCTCTGACGGAGAGAAGATGGTTCTGCATCATGACTGGGTGAAGATAGATAATATTGCGCCCGATCTGGTGCAGGCAGTTGTAGCATCTGAAGACAATCGCTTTATGGAGCATAAAGGCTTTGATTATGAGGAGATTAGAAAAGCGGTTAAAGAAAATCAGAAGCGTCGGCGTCCGCGTGGAGCAAGCACTATTTCACAGCAGACGGCAAAAAATGTCTTTTTGTGGCCGAAATCGTCTTTTGTCCGGAAGGGATTTGAAGTCTATTTCACTTTTTTGATTGAGACTTTTTGGAGCAAAAAGCGGATTATGGAGGTTTATCTCAATTCTATTGAGATGGGTAAGGGGATATATGGGGCTGAGGCGGTTGCAAGGTATCATTTCAGTACTACCGCCAAAAATCTTTCCAGATCGCAATGCGCTCTGATTGCTGCGACCCTGCCCAATCCGGTCAGATTTAATTCTGCCGCTCCTTCGAAATATATTTTAGGCCGACAGGCCAAAATACTGACTGTTATGGGTCAGATCGGTCCTGTCATATTTGAAAAAGAGAAGAAATAATATGTTTTCATTCAGAACCACACCACTCCTTGAGCAGCCGGATATCATCCTGAAAAATGGATCTCTGGCTCTATTGTGCAACCAGTCAGCGTGGCGTCCGGAAGATGGGGAATACCTGTTCGAAACCATTGCAAAGCGGGGCAATCTTAAACGTGTCTTTATGCCGGAGCACTCCTTATTCGGCAAGATATTGCCAAATATCGAAGTAGAAGAGATTACGACTTCAATTCCGGCTGAAAGCCTGAAAGATATAGATGCTCTGATTATTGAGTTGCAGGATGTGGGCGGCAGGTACGGCAACTTTACTGCGACTCTCTACAACCTGTTTAATACGATTTGTCTCGGCGATATGCAGATATCAGTCTATTTGGTGGACAGACCTAATCCATCCGGAAGACAGGTAGAGGGGACAATGGGCTCAAACGGCTTGCCGCACCGACACGGTCTTACTTTCGGAGAGATCGCCAACCTCTTTTACAGCGATATGAATGCTCGGTTTCCGCTGCATATCATCTCCGCCAATGCCGAGCAGGTCAATAAGGAGCTTATGCCTTGGACAATACCTCCGTTCACCGACTTTGCCGGGCTTTTTACCTCTAATTTTTATACGGGTCAATGCCTGTGGATGGGTACAAATGTAAGCTACGGACACGGGACTACGCGCCCTTTTGAAAGATTCGGCGCTCCTTATATGGAGTCACTTTTCGACTACAACTCTACTCATGGCTACGACAATTGGAATGACCCCGACAATCCTCTCTATAGTGAGAGCCTGTATGTACGCTGGGACAGATTTGTGCCTGCCTACGGGATCTATAAAGACGAGGTATGCTTCGGTTTTCAGCTTATGTTTATACCTGGAGTGGCTTATCACTCACTCAATCATGCCTTGAAGCTGATACGCTTCGTAAAAGACAACTGTTCGGAGTTCAGATTCAATGGTATTGAAAAGATGCTGGATGACAATATGCTGTTAAGCTATCTCAACGGAGACGTGGAGTGGGATATTACAAAGGATTATATCAAGACTGAGGAACAAAAATGGATTCGTAAAGCAAAGAAATATCTGCTGTACGATGAAGCTCTTTGGCGTGTCAAGTAAACACTATTCCTTGACAATAGTGATATGAGGATAAGGGAAGTTGAGTCCGTGCTTTGGCAATTCCTTGTAAAACATTTCATTGTAATAATAAAACACGTTCCAGTAATCATTTACGTCAACCCATACTCTCACAAATACATTGATGGAACTCTCAGCAAGTTCTCCCAATAGTACTGCCGGTGCATCCGGGCTGTTGAGTACACGTGCGTCTTTGGAGAGCATACTGATAATCACCTCTTTGGCTTTGTCAAAGTCATCTCCGTAAGAGATGGAGACTGTCCAGTCAACTCTTCTCAGTCCTGTTGAAGAGTAATTCTTCAAACTGCCGTTTGCAAGGCCTCCGTTTGGGATTATAACCAGTTTATTATCGACTGTCGTGAGTTTGGTGGATGTGATGGAAATACTGTCAACTGTACCTGTATAGCCCTGAGCTTCAATGTAATCGCCTACTTTGAATGGCTTTGAAGCCAAAATCATCACACCTCCTGCCAAATTCTGTAATGTACCGCTGAGAGCCATACCTATAGCCAAACCTCCGGATGCTAAAATTGCGGCAAGTGAAGTCGTGCTTATGCCCAGTGTGCCGACAACAATTACCACCAGGGTAACTATAAGTATGATATTGACGAGACTGGTTAAAAAGCCGGAAAGAGAAGCCTCAGTGCCTTTTTTATCGAAGATACGCTTCATCCGTCTCTTGATGCGCTTGATAATCCAAGCACCGATAAGGTAGATGAGAATGGCGGCGAGAAATTTCAGTCCGAATTTGATAAAATCTTCTACTAATGTGGACAGTATCTCAGGACCTGTCATATTTTGAAATGAACTGAGCTTGCCGCTTATATTTTCGACTGAGAGGGTAGTGGTGTCGCGAAGGAGTGAGTCAATAGGAATTTGCAGAAATCTAATCATGGTGCTTCTTTGTTTCCGCAAAGATATAAAAAAAAGACGTTGCACCACTGTTGGGCAACGTCTCTTTTGTTTGTGTTAATTTGTCGATTTACGGAAGAGCCAAGAACACAGCAGCAAATGTCAAAATTGCATAAAGCTCAGGGAATACTGCCAAAATCATAGTTTTTGAGAATACATCTTGACCGTTAGCCATTTCTGAAATACCGTTTGCGCAAACATTGGCCTGTCTTAAAGCTGAGAAATAACCCGTAACACCGAGTGCGATGGCAGCAGCTGCCATTGCAAGACTCTGACCAAGTGTGATCTCAAAGTTTAAACCTTTGATGGCGTTAAGCATAAAGAAGAATCCGGCAAAACCGTAAAGACCTTGAGTTGAAGGCAAAGCGCAAAGAATCATTGATTTGCCGTACATATCAGGATTTTTCTTCAAACCACCGATAGTAGTATTACCGGCGATTGTTACTCCGATTGCACTACCTACGCAGGCTCCGGCCAGCATGATGGCCATAGCACAATAGGCAATAATTAAAGGTAAAGTAAATGTCATAATTATTAAATTTTAAATGTTTATTTATTTCTTAATTTTTTTGAGTGGTTTGTATTCTTTGCCGCCACCAACAAATCCGGCATTTTTATAAAATTCTACAAATGTCAAACGCATCGGGTGAACAAAAGCTCCCAACGCTGACAAAAGCATCACAAACAAGTGTCCGATAATCAACAGACAGATGCAGAGTACCCAGCCTACACCCGGAATGCCTCTCATGCTCATTGACATGGAGTTGATAACCATACCGAGGCAGCCTCCTGCTGCTCCAAGTCCGAATAGACGGATGTAAGAGAGCACATCTCCAAATAGGCCTGTAATGTCGTACAGAGAGGTTATCCCGCCGAATATACGTTTGAATATATTGCCTTTCGTCTTGGAAAATCCAATGATGCAGAGCAGTCCTGCACCTGCCATTACATAGCCTACCATTGAAGGAATATACTCTTTACCTGTTTGTGACCCGGCATAAACTGCTGAAATCCAGACAAGTATCAAACACCATCCTATGTCGGCCAAGCCGTAGATCAGACCTTGACGTTTTATCTTGAAGAAAGCAGTAATCAGCCTTGCTACAATGATTTGGAAGACTCCGAACAGGATGGCGAACCAGAACATCTTTATATCAGAGAAGAAGAGGTTTACGATATTGTCCGGCATTGGAATGATATTGTAAATCTTCGCTCCGAAGAAAGTTCCGCTTAGAAGCGGCATAATCACAGTACCGATGCCGAGGAATACGACAAGTTTACCTATGTCTTTCATCTTAGGCATCTTCCACATTACGGCGAGACCTGCAATTATCAGTATCAGACCGTAGCCCATATCTCCGAGACAGAGTCCGAAGAAGAGCATATAGAACGGTGCGAAGTATGGTGTCAGGTCAAGCTCGTTGTAGGTCGGCAGTACGTACAAATTGCCGATAGGCTCAAACAGTCTCGCATACCAATTGTTCTTCAACTTGATAGGAGGGTTGTCTTCTACCTTGGCTGCAGCCGTCAGATAGACAACGTCGCTCCGGTCCAGGAAATCCTGAACTTCTTTATCCTGATCGGTAGGAGCAAATCCTTCAAGGAGGGACAAAGTATCTTCCGCTTCGGATGTAGAACTCTTCAGTGCAAAGTACTTGTCCAAATCTTCGGAATAAGTATTTGCAAGAGACTCCATGTCAGGGATATACTCTTTCATGCCAATTATCTGTGCGGTAATTGAGTCGATCTCTCCGCTCGTGATCTCGATTGTCTTGAGGATCTCGGTAGCGGGCTGCTCCGGAAAGACGGTTTCATTTACAGGAAATGAATACGGCTCATCAGCAGGGGATACTATTACGAAGTAGAGGTGATCATTAGCGGCACTTAGCTGTTGAATGGGATATTGATCTTCCCACTCGGCTTTGTATCTCTTTTCCGATACCTTGTAGAAGTGCGTAGCAAATCCCATATTATGGAGACGATCTACATCTTCAGGTTTAAATTCTCCCCATGGAACAGCATCCTGGTGCTCTTTTTTTAGAGTGGCCAACTTGGCTTTCGCATTTTCGAGATCGTTGAAAAGATTGTTGGTGACGTCACGCTTTTGTTCATCTCCCACAACATTCATATTGACTCCTTCGATCTCAGGATTGGCCTCTATAAAATTTTTGAGCTTTTTAACTGTATCTTTAGCCTCTTTGACTTCATAGAGTGACAGCTTGGATGTCTCGTCAAATGCTCTATTTGAACGGGTAATATCCATAACTCCAAGCTCTTGCAGCTTTTCGAGGAAATCCATCAATTCAGGTTGAAAAGCGATGATGGAATATTTGGTCATTCTTTTAATCATTTCGCATTTCCTCCTCTTCTTCTAATTGATGTCTTGTCTTGACGATCTTCTGTGAAGCTTTAGACAGATTTTCTTCATCTTCCATAAATCGTTTGATCTTTCGGATAGCTTCCTGGTAACCGGGGATTTGAACCTTCTCATACAAATTTACCTTTTGAGTGGTCTTTTTACGCTGAAAATCAAGTAGATGACTCTTTGCAGTATAGACCTCGGATTCAATCCCAAGTTGCGCAAGTTGCTTGAGTATTTTTACTCCGTCTGAGTACCAAAGAGGTTTTGAGTATTTGTCAAACGGCTTGACTTCATACAACACCTCTTTCAGTTCGGGAGTACGGACTCCGGCAACTTTCACGGTCTCAAGCTCTACGTCCTTGACGGAAATAAGACCCGGCTCAAATTCATTCCAAAGAGCCGCGAGATATGCATATTGCTTGAGAGTGCTATCCAATTGTTCCAAAAGCTCTTCCGAACGTTGCTTAGCCTTTTTTACCTCAAGACGCAGAGCGGACTCTTTGTTTTTGAGCGTAGGCAAAGCCCTTGTACGAATCTTAAGTTGCTTCCCAAGTTCGTTCAGAGAGGTTTTATTAAACTGGAATTTAATTGCCATAATTATTTATTATCTTTCCAATATTTTTCAATAAGTGCTTCCTTAATACCTGTCTCCGGCTTCGTGAAATATTTGCCGAAAAGCTCCCAAGCCGTATCAAGCATCTCGTTGATGGAGATGTTGACATCGATTGCAAGCAATCTGGTAGAATATTCTTTAGCGTAGTCAAGGCATCTGAGGTCATAGTCGCTCAGGTCAAAGCCGTTTTCGAGTTTGGTCTTGGCATTTGACGCATCGGCGTAAAGACGGACTGCGGTATTCATAACCTGATTGTGGTCTTCGCGAGTTTGCTTGCCGATAACGAGTTGTTTCAGACGTGACAGTGAACGGAACGGGTCAATAATGACTTTGCCGGTATCTGTATCCTGACGCAGGAACAACTGACCTTCAGTGATATATCCCGTATTATCAGGGATTGCGTGTGTAATATCGCCTTCATTCAGCGTGGTGACGGCAATAATTGTGATAGATCCGCCGTCAGGAAGCTGTACTGCCTTTTCGTAAATCTTTGCAAGGTCTGAATAAAGTGAACCTGGCATAGAGTCCTTGGAAGGAATCTGGTCCATACGGTTTGATACGATCGACAAGGCATCCGCGTATAGAGTCATATCGGTCAGAAGTACAAGTACTTTCTCGTTTTTGTCAACTGCGAAATACTCTGCTGCGGTAAGAGCCATGTCAGGGATCAGCAGACGCTCTACAGGAGGCTGGTCGGTTGTGTTTACGAAGCTGATAATCTTGTTAAGAGCTCCGGCACTTTCGAAGGCCTGCTTGAAGTAGAGGTAGTCATCGTTTGAAAGACCCATACCACCGAGGATAATTTTATCTACATCGGCACGAAGGGCTACCTGTGCCATTACCTGATTGTAAGGTTGGTCAGGGTCTGCAAAGAACGGAATCTTCTGACCGGATACCAGTGTATTGTTCAGATCGATACCTGCAATACCCGTTGGAATCAACTGTGAAGGCTGCTTTCTTTTGTATGGGTTAACGGAAGGACCTCCGATGTATCTGCGCTCTCCTTCAATGGCGGGACCATTGTCGATAGGGTCTCCATAAGCGTTGAAAAAACGACCTGCAAGTTCGTCGCTGACATTCAATGCAGGAGGTTCACCGAAAAATTCAACTTCAGCATTGGTAGGGATACCTTCCGTGCCGGAAAATACCTGCAGTGTAACGGTGTCCCCCTTAATCTTTACAACCTGTGCGAGACGTCCTGCAACTGTAGCAAGCTCGTCATTGCTAACTCCTTGAGCTTTAAGCGAAGTAGTTGCTTTTGTAATAGCTTCAAGCTGAGTATATGTTCTTTGAAATGCTTTACTTGTCATTGCTTAAAATTTTATTTAGTTGCTCAAGGTATTTATTGAACTGTTCACTCTTAAACTCAGAGTAGTTCATCTGTTTCATGATATTAATCAGCTCTTTATACAATTTGTTGCAATCTTCAAAAGACTCAAATTGGAATTGTGCGTCGCAGACTCTCAATACAAGAGTCAGCATATATTCCTGTCTGTCAATAGAAGTCAGAGAGTCTATCTTGTCGAAGGCATCCTGCTGGAGGATAATAAAGTCGATAAGTTCCGACTTCCAGAATTGCTCGTGATATGAAATAGGAACACCGTCATCACCAAGAATGTTGATCTGCTCGGAGACCTCTTTACCTTTGCGGACAATATTTTTTGCTCTGTTTACTTTTTCTACCCAGTCTTTATCCACACGCTCTCTCAAGTAATCGATAATCTCGTCATATTCAAGATATTTGGAGTATGAATCGATAGGGTCAACAGCAGGATATCTTTTCTTGTCGGCACGAATCTGTGCCAAGCCGTAGAAACAGCGTGCTGCTTTCTTTGTTGACTCTGTTACAGGCTCTTTCAAGTTACCGCCGGCAGGTGATACGGTACCGATTACGGTAACTGAACCGGTTTGGCCGTTTTTCAATTTAACGATGCCTGCTCTTGCATAGAAGTTGGAAATGATTGCAGACAGGTCAACAGGGAAGGCATCTGCACCAGGCAACTCTTCCAAACGGTTAGACATCTCTCTAAGTGCCTGAGCCCATCTTGAAGTAGAGTCGGCAAGCAGTAGAGCTTTCAGACCCATGGCACGGTAATACTCGCAAATGGTCATTGCCGTGTAAACTGAAGCCTCTCGGGCTGCAACAGGCATGTTGGATGTATTACAGATAATAGTGGTACGCTCCATCAACTTACGGCCCGTATGCGGGTCAACAAGCTCAGGAAATTCCGTAAATATCTCTACAACCTCATTTGCACGCTCTCCGCAGGCTGCCATTACAATTACTTCTGCATCGCCCTGCTTTGCAATGGCATGTTGAAGCACTGTCTTACCGCAACCGAACGGACCGGGAATAAAGCCTGTACCTCCTTCAGCGATAGGGTTGAATGTATCGATACAGCGAACGCCCGTTTCCATGATCTTGTAAGGTCGAGGCTTCTCGACAAAGCCACCGATAGCAACTTTTACAGGCCATTTTTGAACCATAGTTACGATATGCTCTTCGCCGGCAGTATCGACGAGTACCGCCATGGTCTCATCAATTTTATATTCACCTTTGGCGGTGATTGATTTGACAGTATATTCTCCTTTAAATGAGAAAGGTACCATAATTTTGTGAGGAAGCCATCCCTCCTTGACTTCACCGAGCCATTCGGCAGCGGTGACTTTGTCTCCGACAGCTGCAACAGGAGTGAATTCCCATTTTTTGTCGTGATCAAGCGGAGAAGTGTATTCGCCTCGTTTTAGAAAGACGCCCTCCATGGTTTCAAGATTATTTTGAAGTCCGTCGTAACTGCTCGAAAGCAAACCCGGGCCCAACATAACTTCAAGCATATGTCCTTCAAACTCCACGGTATGCCCTTTTTTCAGACCACGTGTGCTTTCATATACTTGTACGAAGGCATTTTTGCCGGTAACCTTAATGACTTCCGCCATCAATTTAGTGCCGTCAAGGTCAATGTAGCATATCTCATTTTGTGAAACATGACCTGTTACCTCGACAGTTACAAGGTTGGCAATAATACCTGTTACAACACCTGTACTTTTCATATATTGATAATAAATTAGATTTCTTAATGCTATTTGTATTCGACTCCCTTAAAAGTCCCCTTAACCTCCTGTACGAGTCTGTTGAAAAGTTCTTTGCCTCTGTCTTGATCCAGGGCATTCCACCTCTCTACAATGTGGGCTTTTGCAAGAAAAGCCAATATCACATTGATGTTAAACAACTCGTAGGTAACGATCTCATTAATCTTGTCCCAGGTCACATCGTCCAGCTTTTTCTCTCTTTCAAAAATGTTAGTCATAGTGAAAACAGACTTCAAACGGCTGTACTCTTCAAACTCTCCGCTGAACGGATGTTTGTCGACGTAGGCAGCCTTAGCCGTTTTCAGATTTTTGTCATAAGCGAAATATGAACGGATAAACAGATTGCTGTGCTTGAGAGCTTCCCTGTAGAAATGAGGGGAGAGGCCTTCCTGTTGAAGTCCGAATTCAAACCAATCTATCAATCTGCGATCTTTAGCGGAGCATGATTCAACTATCTGTTGACGAATTTCCTTAAAATTATAAGGGTGGGAATCGTGGTCAAGAAGTAAATCGGGTAGTCCGGCTATGATATAGGGATAGTTGTCCATTACTCTCCGAATAATATTTTTTTGGTAGCAGGTCTTATATAAGAACCGATCATGCTTTCAAAATCGTCTCCCGTGAAACTCAGCATATAGCCACCATCTTTAGGACCGATCTTAAAACCATTCGGTACGGCTTTTGAAAATTCCACATTAACACCGGCTGTAAGTTGCTTTGCAATCTCATTTTTAACGAAACTTTCAAGATCTTTCTGCATTGAAGCAGGAAGTATCATTTCAAGAGAGACGCTGTCGGGATTGTTGGCATTAAATGCTTTTATAATAGTGGTGATTATACTTTTAATAAAGTCGGGATCAGACATTACTGTCTTGGTAGGATTGTTAATAACTTTGGTAGTGACGACTGTTTCAACTTGTTGTTTGATAGCTGAAATAGTCTGTGTGGAGGCCATTTTTAAATCATTATTGACTTTAGTTTTTAACTCGACTGCCTCTTTTTCAGCCTTTTCGACTATTTGAGCAGCTTGAGCATTTGCCTGTGAGATAATCTTTTCAGCTTCTTCTTTTGCCTTTGATTTAAGCTCTTCAGCCTCTTGTTTTCCTTTCGATAAACCTTCGTTGTACAGCTTATCTGTTAGTTCTTGCAGCTTGTTTTGCATGTTTTTAAAGTAATTACTGTAAAGTTCGCAAAGTTACCAAAAAAAATACACTACAAAGTCATAACTGCATAAAAGTTTAAAAATGTTCGCTAAAAAACATTTTTCAGTACTTTTTTAACATTTTCGCCTTTACCCATAGTGTAATAATGCACTGCAGGGGCATCGTTTGCTATCAACTCTTTACTTTGAGCGGTACACCATGCAATACCCAAATTGTAAACATCATCTTCGGTACGGCATTTTAATACTTCACTGACAAGTGTTTGAGGCATATCGATAGCAAAGGTTTGAGGTAACATCGTCAGGTGTTTGACGGAGGAGAGCGGCTTTAATCCCGGAATAATAGGTACCGTAATTCCTTTCTTGCGGCAGAGCGTCACATAATCAAAGAACTTTTGATTGTCAAAAAACATCTGGGTAATAATATATTCAGCGCCGGCATCCACTTTTTTCTTCAGATTATCGATATCCGACTCCATGTTTGGAGCTTCCAAATGTTTTTCGGGATACCCCGCCACACCTATGCAAAAGTTAGTGGGAATGCTCTCTTTCAGTGTGCAGTCCAAATATTTTCCCTCATTAAGGGCTTTGATTTGTGCAACCAGCTCATCGCTGTGGCTGTATTCATCTTTCTCCGGAGTGTAGTGCTTTTGATAAATGGCCTTTTCCCCCCGCAGTGCCATTACATTCTGGATATCCAAAAAATTAAGGTCTATCAACTCATTTTCAATCCTGTACTTGTCCGTTCCGCCACAAATGATGTGAGGGACCACTTCAATAGGGAAGCGCTTCATGACGGCAGCGGCAATAGCTACGGTTCCAGGCCGTTTAGTAAGTGTATGTCTTACGTATGTGCCGTCTGACTGTTCCATGTAAGTTGTCTCATCTCTGTGACATGTCATATTGATAAAAGGGGGCTTGAATTCCATAAACGGTTCAAGTGCCTTGTAGAGTTTGCTGATGTCACTCCCTTTTAAAGGGGGGACGAATTCAAGTGACGGAAAAGGGGCCACCTTGCTGTTGATAATGTCAATTACCTTCATTTTCTTCTCTGATATGGATATATTTTGCCTGCGGATGAGATATGATCATGCCGCACAGCGATGTAGTCGGTATTATTGCGTAAGAGGAGGTAAGTGCAATCCCCAGTTTATTTTCCGCATCAAGGATATTGAAAGCGATGCGCTTAAGTGAATGGTCGGGACATGCAGGGTATCCGAATGCGGGCCGAATAACATTGGTGCCCTCACTTATCTGTTCCTGCATCCACTCAGCCGCAGCCTCAGTAATCCTTGCGCAGAGACTTGCTCTGAGGAAATGATCGTAATCCTTTTTGTCAGAGTCGTTTTCTATTCTGTCCGCCACTTTGATGACGAATAGCCCAATGGTGGACTTTTGACCCGACTCCCTTGGAGGGAAAAAGTCTGCGAGCGATTCGTATTTGGTTCTGTCAGACGTAGAACGCTCCATCTCGAATCGAAAGCCGTTGTTTAGTACAATTGCTTCATTTTCGCTGCAGGCGTCGAAGAAACGCACCATCACCGAAAGCTCCACTTCGTTGCCAGAGATCATTTGATTGAGCGTGTAAATTGCAGATTCGTAGCACTTTTCCGCTTCTTCGTTCTGATAGATTATTTCGGGATACTTCCCTTTAAAGCCCCAAAAGCTGAAAAAGTAGGTCCAGTCTATTTTGTCCACAACCGTCTCAACAGGCAGATTGATGGCTGTAAGGTTGTGCTCTCCGAATGCTTCAGCCTGACGAAAACTTTCCAACGGATATTTGACAGCTTTCTTCCTGGCTGCTTCGAGCGAGATATAATTTTCGTCCTTATTGAGATACATTTGGCTGATATTCAGCTGGTCTAACTTAATTTTCTCGATAGTACCTTCTCTGTCACGGATGAGATGGTTGACCAGATTGGCACAATCTGAGGCACTGCTTGTGTAGCCGACGCAATAGCTATAGAGAGGTGCCAGTTTAACGGCTGTATGCAGAGCGGAAGTGGTTGCTCCGCCAATTAGCAGAGGAATCTTCATCTGTTCCTGCTCCATCATTTTGCAGAGATCTTCCATGTAGGAGAGTGAAGGTGTGATCAGTCCACTTATCCCTACAAAGTCGGGATTGTGTTTATGGATGGCCTCCATGATGGTGTTGTTGTCCACCATTACCCCAAGGTCGATTACTTCGATAGAGTTGCATGAGAGTACGACACTCAGAATGTTCTTTCCTATATCGTGTACATCTCCCTTGGCTGTCGCCAAAATTATCTTCTTTTGCCCGAAACTGCCTGTGCTGCTGCCTTTTTTCAGCTCCGGCTGAAGCAGATTGACGGCACTTCGCATAATCTTGGCAGTTTTAATGACTTGAGGCAGAAACATTTTTCCCTCGGAAAAGAGGAAGCCAACCTTCTCCATCCCCTTCAAGAGAGGACCTTCTATTATCTCCATGGGGGAGAGGTGATTCAATGCTTCCCTTAAATCGACATCGAGAAAGTCCGGAATACCTATTGTAAGGGCGTAAACGAGCCTTTTTTCGAAGCTCTCATCTCGCCATTCAAGCCCTTTTTGTGCAGCTGATGTATCCTCTCCGGAGAACTTGATCTTTTCCGCAAGAGCCGTAAGTCTCTCCGTTGCACCTGTGTCCGAGTTAAGCACCACATCTTCTACGCATCTCAGCAGGTCAGGTTCAATCTGATTGTACGGCCGCAACATGGCAGGGTTGACAATGGCCATATCTAAGCCGGAATTTATCGCGTGATAGAGAAATACCGAGTGCATGGCCTCCCTGATTTTGTTGTTGCCTCTGTATGCAAATGAAATATTTGAAACGCCACCGGATGTATGACATCCTTCCAAATGTTCTTTTATCCACTTGACGGCACGAATGAAGTCAACGGCGTAGTTGTCATGCTCTTTGATACCGGTTCCTATGGTCAGAATATTGACGTCAAATATTATATCGACAGGCTTGTACCCGCCTTTTTCGGTCAGAAGTTTATAAGCTCTTTCGCATATCTCTATTTTCCTCTCGTATGTTGTGGCCTGTCCTTTTTCGTCAAAAGCCATTACGATCACAGCTGCACCTATCCTTTTTATCTCTTTGGCCTTACGCAAAAATTCTTTTTCTCCCTCTTTCAGAGAAATGGAATTTACGATACATTTGCCTGGGGCGTTCTTGAGTCCGGCAAGAATTGTCTCCCAGTCCGACGAGTCTATCATAAATGCGGCTTTTGAGATATCCGGATCAGTGCTTATGTAACGTATAAAATGTTCCATCTCGGCAGCACTCTCAATCATAGGGTCATCCATGTTGATATCTATGATGGATGCACCGTCTTCTATCTGCTTTCTTGCCACTCCTGCAGCCTCTTCGTATTGCTTTGCTTTAATCAGGTCTGCAAATTTTTTGCTTCCGGCTACATTGGTGCGCTCCCCGATATTGATGAAGTTTTGCTCTTTGCGATCTATGGCAATACAGTCAAGTCCGGTGACTGTCAGGCTATTACTTTTTATTTGAGTAATCTTTCTCGGTCTGATATCGGCTAAAGCACTTCTTATCTCTCTGATGTGGTCAGGGGTAGTGCCGCAGCAACCTCCTGCAATATTCAGCAGACCGTCTTCCGCCATATCTCTAAGATACTGAGCGGTCAGTTTTGGACTTTCATCATACCGGCCCATCTCATTTGGCAGGCCTGCATTTGGGTAAATACTTATGGAACAGTCAATTGATGGTGCAAGAGATTCGATGATAGGTTTCATTTCCCGCGCTCCGAATGAACAGTTTAAACCGAAACTCAGAAGAGGGTAGTGGTTTAAAGTGTGGTAGAGAGCCTCTACGCTTTGTCCGGTCAGGATTCGTCCGCTCTTGTAATTAACGGTAGCCGAAGCCATTACCGGCAGATTGGTGTGCTTTTCCTGTTGTACTTCGCTGATGGCAAATACGGCTGCCTTAGCATTAAGAGAGTCGAATATGGTTTCAATCAGCAAAAGCCGAACTCCACCGTCGATAAGGCCGCGCACCTGTTCTTTATAGGCTTGAGTGAGGTCGTCGAAGGAGATATCCCTGCTTTCAGGGTGATTTACGTCAGAAGAGAGGGAGAGCATCTTTGAAGTCGGCCCCATACACCCTGCCACATATATTTCCCTTTCGGGAAACAGGGCAGCAGCGTTGCATGCAATCCTGGCGGCAGCATAGTTGATAGAGTATGTCTGATCCGCACAACCGTACTTGGCAAGCGATATTCCGTTACTGTTGAAGGTATTTGTTTCGATAATGTCAGCCCCTGCCTCTATGTAGGCCTTATGGATTTGGAGAACTATTTCCGGACGGGAAATGTTTACAAGGTCATTGATACTTTCGTGTAATTCGTACCTCTGAAGCAGTGTCCCCATGGCTCCATCCAATATCAGGATACGTTCTGCCAATCTATCGTAGATCATTTAGTAAAAGGTATAAAAAATGGCTGTCGAAAGGGTTCCGGCAGCCATCATATTTGTATTTAAAATCAAAGATTAAGCGAGGAACCCCAACAGGATACCGGCTGCGACTGCACTACCGATAACGCCTGCTACGTTCGGACCCATGGCGTGCATCAACAAATAATTTTTGTTGTCGTACTTAAGTCCTACCGTATTGGATACTCGTGCAGAGTCCGGTACTGCAGATACGCCTGAGTTACCGATGAGCGGATTGATCTTATTGCCCTCTTTCAGGAACAGGTTGAAAAACTTAACAAAGAGAACACCTGCTGCAGTGGCAATTACAAATGAAAGAGCACCAAGCAGGAATATCTTGATGGAATTCCATTGAATGAACTTATCTGCCTGAGTTGAGCAACCTACTGTGAGTCCGATAAGCATCGTGACGATGTCAACTAAAGGACCACGGGCTGTCTCTGCGAGACGACGCGTTACTCCGCTCTCTTTAATCAGGTTACCGAAGAACAGCATACCTAAAAGAGGAATACCCGAAGGAACAATAAATGCAGTCAACAAAAAGCCTACTATAGGGAATATCTTTTTTTCGGTAGGTGAGACTGCTCTTGGCGGTTTCATTCTGATAAGACGCTCTTTATCGGTTGTAAGAAGTCTCATAATCGGCGGCTGGATCACAGGGACCAGTGCCATATACGAGTATGCCGATACCGCGATTGCTCCCATTAAATCCGGAGCCAATCTTGAAGAAAGAAAGATAGCTGTAGGACCGTCGGCACCACCGATAATACCGATAGCACCTGCTTCAGCAGGAGAGAAGCCGATAGCCAATGCAATTGCGTATGCACCGAAGATACCGAACTGACATGCGCCACCGATAAGCAGAAGCTTTGGGTTGGATATCAATGCGGAGAAGTCGGTCATGGCACCGATACCTAGGAAGATCAACGGAGGATAAAAACCCTGTCTGACACCTTGGTAAAGGATATTTAACACAGAGCCTTCTTCATATATGCCGACTTGTAATCCCTGGAACAAAGGAATGTTGCCGATGATGATACCAAATCCGATAGGAACCAGCAGCATAGGTTCCCACTCTTTTGCAATGGCAAGATAGATAAACAAAATACCTATCGCAATCATCAAAAGATATTGGTAATTGCAATTGGCAAAACCTGTGTATTGCCAAAATTGCTGTAAATTTTCTATTATCGTGTTCATACTATCCAATAATCATTAATTGAGCACCTTCCAGCACCGAATCGCCTTTATGTGCATTAATCTCCTTAACGATCCCGTCAACAGGAGCCTCAATCGCATTTTCCATCTTCATTGCTTCGAGTACCATAACGGTTTGCCCCTTCTTGACAGAGGCACCCTGGTTCACTTTCAACTCAAGAATAACACCCGGAAGCGGCGAAGTGATAATCTCATCGCCGGTTGCAACTGTAGGAGCTGTAACATTTGGTTTTGCGGTACTTGGAGCACTTGGAGAAGGTGCGGCAGCCTTGACAACAGTAATATTTTTAGGTTTTGAAATCGGCTGTTCAAATTCGACTGTATAAGGAGTACCGTTAACTTCAACGGCAGCTTTTGTGCCTTCTACTGCATCGATGGTGACATTGTAGTCATTACCGTTTATTTTAATTTTATATTCTTTCATGATTTGGTCGAATTATTTTTTGTTTTTATTGACAATAGGAGTCTGACGCAGAGTGTAAATCTTTGAACTCCAAGGAGAATAGGATCTGTCGGTATGAGCCATGGTTACAACAAGACTTTCCTCGTCATGAGAACTGTTCTGTTCGTTGTAAAGATGCAATGCCATAGCAATTGCGGCATAGGTCTCACCGGCTATATCGGTAGCGTCAATTTGAATTTCCTTTCCCGTAATGGATACGGTTTTGGCTGTCTTCTTATTTGCATTCTTTATAGAAATCCTGCCGGTTAATTTGAACAGCATGGCAAGGATAATAAGTGCCAAAAATACTACGGACATTGCCGTAATTGAGAGAATCCAGCCATACGGGTCGGTTTCTCTCATCTTTTCGCTTTTAGACTCTTCATCGACACCGGAATTATTGGTACTTGGAGAGGTCCAGTTTGTAATATGCCATCCTTGCTGACTGCCATCAATAGCACCTTCTCCATCCTTCAGGCGTCCGAATGATTCGTTTTCGCCCATTTCCGGAACAACAATGCGGTCTACAACAGTACGTCCGTCACTGCTGACGAAAAGTATTTCCTGACCGGCTTCAATAGTGAAGTTGGTGTGGAAAGTTCCATGATACGGGTTGTTATCAGCCCAGAACAGGGTGTGCTGGCGCGGTTTAATCTTTGTTATCACATCTCCTTTCGGAATAATGTACTTTTTAAGATTGTTAGGGTCATTGGTCAGGTAGCAGCCGCCGATATCCACTGTTCCATACGATTCGTTGAACAGTTCAATCCACGCATTATGCTGTCCGAAATCATCCTGAAAATCAGTAGTGTTGTGAAGCAGGATTTCATTCAGACGCATACTACTCTGACTTTGAGCCGTAGCAGTCAATGCAACAAAGAGACAACCGAGGACTAAAATATATTTTAGATTCTTCATTATGTTTCTTTTTAATTACAGAGGTAGATTGTCGTGTTTCTTGGCAGGATTGGTCAATTTTTTGGTTGACAACTGCTCTAAAGCTCGGATGATACGGAAACGCGTATTGCGCGGTTCGATGACATCGTCTATATAGCCGTAACTTGCGGCCTTGTAAGGGTTGCAGAACAAATCGTTGTATTCTGTCTTTTTTGCTTCGGCAAGAGCTGCGCGTTTGTCAGGATCTTCCTCAGCCTTAAGTTCTTTGGCATAAAGCACCGCCACAGCACCGTCAGCGCCCATAACTGCAATGTTTGCACTTGGCCATGCGTAGTTGATGTCACCGCGAAGTTGTTTGCAGCTCATAACGATGTGTGATCCGCCGTATGATTTTCTCAAAGTTACGGTTACTTTTGGAACGGTTGCCTCACCGTATGCATACAGCAGTTTTGCTCCGTGAAGGATAACTCCGCCATACTCCTGTTGAGTACCAGGAAGAAATCCCGGAACGTCCACTAATGTTACTATAGGAATGTTAAAGGCGTCGCAGAAACGGACAAAGCGTGCCCCTTTTCTTGACGAGTTGATGTCCAAAACACCTGCAAGAATCTTAGGCTGATTGGCAACGATACCTACCGTAGAGCCGCCCATGCGTGCAAAACCCACGATCAGGTTTTTTGCAAACTCTTTGTGAATCTCAAAAAACTTACCGTCATCGACTATGTCGTTGATGATCTCATACATATCGTATGGAGCATTTGGACTGTCAGGAATAATCTCATTAAGAGAATCTTCGGTACGGTCAATAGGGTCTTCAGTAGGGCGATAAGGAGGCTCCTCCATGTTGTTTTGAGGAATATAACTCATAAGCTCACGGATAGTATCTATCACTTCGTCTTCATTTTCGCATGCGAAATGTGCAACTCCGCTCTTTGATGCGTGCACACTTGCCCCACCCAATTGCTCTTGAGTTACATCTTCTCCCAATACCTGCTTAACAACGGCAGGGCCTGTAAGAAACATATAACTTGTGTTCTTTACCATGATGTTGAAGTCCGTAAGGGCAGGAGAGTATACTGATCCGCCCGCGCAAGGACCGAGAATGGCTGAAATCTGAGGAATAACGCCTGAAGCAAGGATATTTCTCTGGAAGATCTCTGCATAGCCTGCAAGAGCATTAACGCCCTCCTGGATACGTGCTCCACCAGAGTCGTTAAGTCCGATTACAGGGGCACCTACTTTCATAGCTTGATCCATTACTTTGCAGATCTTCTGTGCAAGTGTCTCTGAAAGTGATCCTCCGAATACGGTAAAGTCCTGAGCAAAAACATAGACCAAACGGCCTTTAATTGTACCGTAACCAGTTACAACGCCATCCCCCAGGAATGTATTTTTCTCCATCCCGAAGTTTGTACAGCGGTGAGTTACGAACATATCAAATTCTTCAAAACTGCCTTCATCAAGAAGCAGACTGATTCTTTCACGTGCGGTATATTTACCCTTTTCGTGTTGAGAGTCTATCCTTTTTTGACCCCCACCCATACGCGCCTTTTCTCTTAGTTCAATAAGCGCTTTAACTTGTTCGAGTTGTTGACTCATATCTTATATGTTATTAGTATTGTTATTCACTTTTTTGGCAAAGTTCTGTCAGTACACCCATTGTTGATTTTGGGTGCAGAAATGCTATGCTAAGACCTTCGGCTCCCTTGCGCGGAGCTTTATCTATAAGTCTTACGCCTTTTGACTCGGCATCGGCAAGAGCATCTTTTACGCTTGAAGTAGCAAATGCAATATGATGTATGCCTTCACCTTTCTTCTCAATGAATTGAGCAATAGTGCCCTCCGGAGAGGTACTTTCAAGTAGCTCGATCTTGGTCTGTCCTATCTTGAAGAAAGCAGTTTTGACCTTTTGGTCTGCCACCTCTTCGATAGCGTAGCATTTAAGACCGAGTATGTTTTCATAGTAAGGTATAGCCTCTTCAAGAGATTTAACGGCAATACCCAGATGTTCGATGTGTGTTAATTCCATTGTTATTTGTCTATTGAATTGTCTGTTTTTTATGCGTAAATCGTTTCGGGTGGGCGAGAGGGACAGCCCCTGACGCTTCCGAAACGATATAGTATTGAAGTAGAAAAGCTACTCGTCTAAAGCCATGTTGTGATATACATTCTGTACATCTTCATCTTCTTCAAGCTTTTCAATCAATTTGTCCAATTCTACTCTATCTTCAGGAGCGACTGTCTTTAAGTCAACATTCGGAAATCTCTCGAAACCGCCGGATACCATCTCGTAGCCCTTCTCCTCAATATATTTCTGAATATTGTTGAACGATGTATATTCGCCGTAAATGTTGATAACCCCATCTTCATCCTGAAATACCTCATCGACACCGTAGTCAATAAGCTCCAGTTCCAACTCATCTATATCGACAGGACTGTCACTCTTCATTTTGAAGACGCACTTGTGGTCAAACATAAACTCTACACTTCCCGATGTACCGAGAGCTCCGCCGAACTTGTTGAAATAACTTCTTACATTGGCAACAGTTCTATTGGTATTGTCCGTCGCTGTCTCTACAAGGAAAGCGATGCCGTGAGGGCCGTAGCCTTCATATACAACCTCTTTGTAATCGCCCTGGTCCTTATCTACAGCCTTTTTGATAGCTCTTTCAACATTCTCTTTAGGCATATTTTCAGACTTTGCAGTCTGCATCAATGTCCTTAATCTCGGATTACCGTTAGGGTCAGTACCACCCTGTTTGGCGGCAATTGTAATCTCTTTTCCAAGACGAGTAAAAACGCGGGCCATGTTGCCCCAACGTTTAAACTTTCTCTCTTTTCTGAATTCGAAAGCTCTTCCCATAATACCTGACTATTTGTTCTCGATACGAGAAATATATTTGTTTACCTCATACCCTTCGTATGACTGAGGGTACTTAATCTGAATATCTTTGTAAAGCTTTAAGGCCTCATCGTTTTTACCTAACTCTTCCGCCATAATGGCTGCCTTCATAAGGTATTGAGCCGCATAGCTGTTCTCGGCAACGGCAGCAGCCTTTTTGTACGTGTCGAAAGACTTTTGAGTCTCGCCGAGGTTGGCGTATGCATCACCCATGCAGCAGAGAGCTCTTGCCTTGAGAATCTCATCTTTGCCGCTATATTTTTTCAAATAGGAGACAGCCTCTTCGTTCTTTCCCAGTTGGAGGGCACTTATACCTGCATACATATAAACTGAGGAACCACCTTTCTTTCCGTATTTGTCGATAATTTGAGCAAAGCCCATAATATTGCCGTCTCCGTTGAGAGCGGTTTCAAAATCATTTGCACGGAAAAGTCTCTCTGCGGTGTACATCTGAGCCTTAGCCTCTGCCTTCTGCGGAGACAGGTACCACCTGTTGATAGCAAATATGGCAACGATAATCACTAAAATTGCTAAAATAGCATTTAAGATGTGTTTTTGATACTTTTGCAAGAAAGCTTCAACTCCTGTTACAGCTGTTCCAACATGCTGTTCCTGCTGAGTTTGTTGTTTTTTATTAGACATTGTAATTATTATTTTTTTATTTCTTTTTTTATTAAAAATCAGGGCATAATTAATGCGAAGCGCAAATTTACAATAAAAATGGGAATCACAAACATTATTTTGTACTTTTGTAGAATAAGAAGATGACATGTATTTAAAAAGAATCATACTCAATAATTTTAAAAATATAAGAGAGACCTGCCTTGAATTTTCGCCTCGATTAAATTGTATTTCAGGCAATAATGGTGCAGGTAAGACAAATCTTCTGGATGCGGTATATTATCTCTCCATGACTAAGAGCTTCTTCTCGGTATCGGACAGGTATGTATATACACACGGTGCACAGGATGCTTCACTCAATGGCTCTTACGTTATGGATGACGGTTCTCTGGAGAAGATAGCTATTGCCGTCAGAAGGGAGGGAACTAAGATTGTAAAGCGTAATGACAAGAGTTACAGTAAGTTTTCCGAGCATATAGGGTTGCTTCCAATAGTCATGGTATCTCCTGCGGACTCCTCTTTGATCAATGATGCCGGAGAGGAGAGGCGCAAGGCCATGAACTTCATTCTTGCCCAGATAGATCGGAATTATCTTCCCAATATTCAGAAATTCAATCAGTTGCTTTTAGCACGTAATAAATACCTCAAGAGTGACAACATCCCTCAGGATTTGATTAATGCCATCACGGAACAGATGACGGCCCCTGCGACATACGTCTATTCGGCGCGCAGACAGTTGTGCATTGATCTTCTGCCCATTGTCAGAGAGTATTACTCTATTATTTCCGGAGGGACGGAAGATGTCTCCATGGAGTACAAAAGTGATCTTCAGACGGCTTCGATGGAAGAGCTGATGCTTGGCAGTCAGAGTCGCGATACTCTTTTCAGATACACGACAGTCGGACCGCAGAGAGATGATCTTCTCTTCCTTTTGGATGGTCATCCTATTCGTAAATGCGGCTCTCAGGGCCAGCAAAAGTCATTTCTGCTTGCAGTAAAATTGGCTCAGTTCGCACTTATGAAGAGGCTCTATGGTGTCTCTCCGATATTGCTGCTTGATGATGTCTTTGACAAGTTGGATATCAACAGGGTAAAATACCTTCTAAAGATTGTTTCAAGTGACGAGTTTGGACAAATTTTCGTGACTGACAGCAACAAAATACGGCTATCTTCCCTGACCGATGCTTTTTCGGCGGACTGGAGTGCCTTTTATGTGGAGAACGGTGAGTTTATAAAGGAGGATAATTGATGTACAGATCGAATATTAAATCAATCGGAGACGTCATCTCGGATTATATAAATGAGTCCAAGCTCGATGGCGGGCTTTTGATGGTTCGTGTCTTTGATGCGTGGGAGAGTGTTATGGCCGAGCAGTTTGCTCCGTTTATGAGCGTAGATGAGGTGAAAAAGCTTACTCTCAACAAGTTTTACAGCAAGGGCACGCTTTCATGCAAGATAGCTTCCTCTGTTGTACGAAACAGGCTGAGGGTTCATAACGATATGTTAATAAGCAAGTTGAATTCTATCTTGGGCGGTGAGTATGTACATAAATTAGTATTGTCATAAAATGCGAGACAGACATAAAATAGTAATAGACAGTGCGATACCATTTATTGAGGGCGTTTTGGAACCTTACTTTGATGTAGAGTACCGAAAGGGAGGGGAGATAGATCGCTCCGAGGTTAAGGAGGCAGATGCTCTGGTTATAAGAACCCGTACTCATTGCGGGGCATCCCTTCTTGAGGGTTCTGAGGTTGGACTGATAGCTACGGCAACCATCGGTACCGATCATATTGATACTGAATATTGTAAGGCACATGACATAAAGGTATTCAACGTTCCGGGATGTAATTCGGCTGCCGTAAAGCAGTATGTGTTTACTGCCCTCTATACCTTGGCCGAAGCCAAAAATATTGATTTGAAAGGGAAGATACTCGGGGTGATCGGAGTCGGGAATGTAGGCGGCAAGGTGGCTTCATTTGCAGAGGAGTCAGGCTTCACAGTTTTGCGTAATGATCCGCCACGCGAAAGGTCGGAACATTTGCCTGCAGGCTACTTTACCTCATTGGATGAGTTGCTCGACGTGTCTGACATAGTTACGGTGCATATTCCGCTTTGGACGGAAAATGAGAATTTTGTAGGTTGCGAGTTTTTGGGGAAGATGAAGGATGGTGCCATATTTATCAATGCTTCGCGCGGAGAGATAGTGGATGAGGTGGCACTTCTGCAAAACATGACCCGCTTTAAGGGTACCGTAATTGACGTATGGCAACACGAGCCGTACATTAACAGAGATTTGCTCGATAGAGCCGATATTGCTACAGTGCATATTGCCGGCTATTCGCAACAGGGAAAAATTAACGGAACAGTGGCGGTTGTACGGGAATTGGGAGACTATTTCGGTATTGATGCGTTGAAGCGGTTTGATCTGAAGGGAAGTCGCGTCACTCTTGATCTCTCATCGAAGTCGCAGAGCGAAGTATACAGGATGTTGAAGGGCATATATGATATTATGAAAGATGACAAAGCCCTTCGTGCGCAGCCTGAAGAGTTTGAACATCTTAGAGAAAACTACAAATACAGAATAGAATTTTGACAAGGAGGCACGTTATGTTCAGTAAAAAGGATTTGGAGAGTATCTCCGCAAGGGGCATTTCCCTTAAAACAGTTGAAAAGCAGTTGAAATATTACAAAACCGGCTTTCCCGCGCTCAATGTAATCTCGGCCGCGACTCCCAACAGAGGTATAAAAGTATTGTCGGAAAGTGAAAAGAGCAAGGCATTGGCCTCTCGTGAGGGTACTTCTTTAAAGATTACCAAATTTGTTCCCGCTTCAGGAGCCGCTTCCCGAATGTTCAAGGATTTGTATCAAGTCCTTAACAGCGGTTCAATGAATCAAGTCGGAGAGCAGTTTGCCGCTCATATCAGGGAATTTGCTTTTTATACTCCCGAGATGTTTGACGGCTGTGATGCACTGACCGCTATCGACAGAGTTCTCACAGATAAGGGACTCAATTACGGGGAGAAGCCCAAGGGAGAGTTGCTGTTTCACAAATATCCGGATGAAAAGCGAACATCTTTTGAGGAACACCTCGTAGAGGGAGCTCTTTACGCAAAAATGGCAGATAACAGTGTAAATATTGTTGTTTCAGTCTCTCCCGAACATTTGGCCGGATTTAAGGCCCTTTATGACTCTGTCAAATCAAAATATGAGGCCCGCTTCGGGGTGAGGTACAATGTCTCGTTTACGATACAATCTCCATCCACAGATATTCTTGCAGTAACGCAGGATGATGAACCTTTCAGAAAGGAGAATGGAGAGTTGCTTTTCCGTCCGGGAGGGCACGGGGCCTTGATTGAGAATATCAACAGCACGGATACCGATATATTGATTATCAAAAATATCGATAACGTTGTAAGAGAAAATTATATAGAGCAGACTGTGCTGTGCAAGAAGATTTTGACCGGAGTGGTAATACAGAGTCGCGAGAAGAGCTTTGCATATATAAAAGCTCTTGACAAAGCATTGAAGGAGAAGAATTCTGATAACGTAAGTGAGCTCTGCAAAGAGATAGTACGCTTCCTGAGCAATGAATATTGCATAGATATTCAAGATGTTGCAGAGAAGGATCTGCCGTATTTCCTGCGGACAAAACTCAACCGCCCTATCCGTGCCTGCGGTATGGTGCGCAACCTTGGTGAACCTGGTGGAGGTCCGTTCATTGTCAAAGATAATGATGGTGCCACCTCTTTACAGATCCTTGAAAGTGTTCAGCTTGATCCGACCAATCCTCATACTGCCGGACTGTTTGCCGGAGGCACACACTTTAACCCTGTAGATCTGGTCTGCTCGATTACTGACTATAAGGGAGAGAAGTTTGATCTGAAGCATTTTGTAGATGAAGAGAGCGGCTTTATTGCTTCCAAGAGCTATGAGGGGCGCAAACTCAAGGCTCAGGAGTTGCCGGGGCTGTGGAATGGTGCCATGAGTAACTGGAATACAATATTTGTAGAGGTGCCGTTGATTACATTCAATCCCGTGAAGACAGTCATGGATCTTCTCAGAAAAGAACATTTGGGCTGAGAATTATGGGGAAGAAAATAGGCTTTAAAAAGAGATTGCAACTTGAGTTGTTCAGACGATATCAAGACACAAAGATTGTAGAACATCAGCTTTCTACACTCTTTTGGGAGTGCACCTTAAGATGCAATGCCGCATGTCTGCACTGTGGCAGCGACTGCAAGGCCTCTCCCGAGATGAAAGATATGCCTGTTCGGGATTTTCTCACGGTGGTGGACAGTATCGCTCCGCATGTAGATTCTCACAAGACATTTATCATATTTACAGGAGGGGAATGTTTAGTGCGCAAAGATCTTGAGCAGGCCGGAATGGAACTCCATAAACGCGAATTTCCATGGGGAATTGTGACAAATGGAATAGGTCTGGACAAAAGACGGTTCGAGTCTCTCCTTAGCAGTGGCATGCATACAGCAACAGTTAGCTTGGACGGGTTTAAAGATGAGCACAACTGGCTCCGCGGCAATCCGATCTGCTTCGATAAGGCGGTAAATGCCATTGAACTGATGGCAGCTGAAAAGGATTTTATTTTTGATGTGGTGACTTGTGTCAATCAGAAAAACTTCTCAAGACTGGAGGAGTTTAAGGAGTTCCTGATCTCTATAGGTGTAAAAGATTGGAGAATATTCACAATTTTTCCTGTAGGCAGAGCAGCGAATGTGCCTGAACTTCAACTCTCCAATGAGCAGTTTACGGATGTACTGCGCTTTATCAAGAGGACAAGAGAGGAGGGACGAATTAAACTTAATTTTGCCTGTGAAGGCTTTCTCGGAGGATATGAGATGGAAGTCAGAGATACGCTTTTTCAATGCAGTGCCGGTATTTCCATTGCCTCGGTTCTCTCTGACGGTGCCATTTCGGCCTGTCCGAGCATAAGAGCCAATTATCATCAGGGTAACATCTATAAGGATGATTTCTGGAAAGTATGGAACGAAGGTTTTGGAGAATACAGGGACAGGTCGTGGGCAAAGCAGGGGATATGTGCTGATTGTAAAGTCTTTAAGTATTGCAGAGGGAACGGAATGCATCTTCATGATGATAACGGACGCTTATTGGTATGTCACTACAACAGGATTACGGAGTGACAAATATATCTGCAGACTATATTAGTTGTTATTCAAAAAAATATTATTAACTTTGTGATCGGATTTTAAATTTTATCAACTTAATGGATTATGAAGAAGATTATCTTATTGGTAGCTGCAGCAGGCATTTTAATGTGCTCAAGCTGTTCAAAGACTTGCAATTGCAAAGCGAAAATTAATGACGAAGTTATTAGCGAAACTACCGTTGAACTTAGTGACGGCGAGAAATGTAGCGATTATAACACATCAGTTACAATATTAGGTCAGACTGCAGCATATAAATGTACTGCTCAGCTTTTCTAAATCATTGTATTCAATAAAAAAATCTGGCATAAAATGCAACTGCGTTTTATGCCAGATTTTTTTTGTATTTGATAATAAAATATTAACTTTACGACGTAGTTACGCCTCAGGCCGTATCGTATGACACACCTAAATAAATTATAGACGTATGAAAAATTTACTTTTATTACTGACTGTCATTCTTGCCGGAATGTTTTTCGCAAGTTGTGATCAGACATGTGTTTGTACCGTTGAAGTTGACGGGGAAGTTATTTACCGTCAAGAGTATGATATAGATGTTCTTGAGTCCGTCAAGGAAGAGGATATCTCTTTTTGCAAAAAATATGAGACTAATGTTACCGTCCTTGGTGAAACGTACGGTACGGAGTGTCAATTTGCGGATTTCGATTTTGGAGGCTATTTGTAGGAGTTTTTATCGTTGCGACAACCTGTTAAATATATTTTTCGTATTCTTGTCGGAGTCATCTTTCTGATCTCTTCAATTGCAAAGATTGTATCAATTGACTCTTTCGAACTCTATATCTTCAGTTTTGAGATATTGGGTTTAAGTGTGTCTTTCCTCTTCGCAAGGCTTGTCATTGCTTTTGAGCTTGCCTTGGGAGTCTATCTGATCGTCAATCTGGATGCGAAAGTGGCTTATGCCCTGACATGCCTATTCCTTGCAGGGATGTCGGTGTTTTTGATTGTCCTTATTATAATGGGCAACAACGGCAATTGCAATTGCTTTGGAGAGCTTATTGCGATGAATCCATGGCAGTCGCTGATAAAGAATGTTATAATCTTTGCTATCTTGTTGCTATCTGTTAAACTGCAATCTTTCAATATACGGTACAAGCCGCTTTGGCGGGTTATGATCATAGTTGCGGCAATTGCAACAGTCTTTATTCTCCGCCCTCCCGACAACTGGTATTATGAGAGTTACGGCAAGTCCACTACTTTCAACAGGGAGGCTTTCGATCAGAGAGTGGAAAGCAATGTTCTTCCTTCTGAAATAATGGAAGGTGACAAGGTTATCTGTTTTTACAGTCTTTCATGCGAGTTCTGCAAAATGTCCGCTCATAAGATAGGAACCATGCGTCGCCTCGGCACATTTCCGCAGTCGGAAATAGTAGCATTTATTGGGTTGAATGATATTTCCGGAAGGAAAGAAGAGGCAACTCAAAAGGCGATAACTTTCTTTGAAGAGACCAAGTTGGATTGCGAAAAGTTTT
The DNA here is from genome assembly GCA_028691975.1 of Bacteroidales bacterium. Taxonomy (GTDB): domain Bacteria; phylum Bacteroidota; class Bacteroidia; order Bacteroidales; family UBA932; genus Cacconaster. The sequence continues at coordinate 37,114 of JAQUYF010000007.1, forward strand.
ACTTTATCGAGCCTAAGGATTTTTTGCGCATCACGAACGGCTCCATGCCTCTGATCCTTGTCATGAAAGATGGAGAGGTAATTGCCAAATACAGTTACAGGGATATCAGATAGCGTGATGCGACGCTGCCTGCAACGTGTTTTTCAATAGTGAAATAATTGTCATTGGGCCTACACCTCCGGGTACGGGGGTGATGTAGGAGCATTTTGGGGCAACCCTGTCAAAATCCACATCTCCTGCGAGCTTAAAACCACTCTTCGTGTCGGCGGGAACACGGGTGATACCGACATCTATGACTACCGCACCCTCTGTTACCATGTCTTCCTTGAGAAACTGCGGCACACCGATGGCGGCGATGATAATGTCGGCCTGAAGAGTGTAGCTTGCTATATCTACGGTGCGACTGTGGCAGACAGTGACTGTGCAGTCACCCACATTCCCCTTTTGGGACAGTAGATTGGCAATAGGGCGACCTACGATATTGCTTCTACCCAATACCACACAATGCTTGCCTTTTGTTTCGATATTATAGTGCTCCAGAAGAGCCATAATGCCGTAAGGAGTAGCAGATACAAAACTCGGCAGTCCGAGCACCATCTTACCGACATTGATCGGATGAAATCCGTCAACATCCTTATCCGGAGAGATGGCATTGATGATATTTTGCTCATTGATATGCTTTGGAAGAGGCAGTTGTACGATAAACCCGTCAACATCGTCATCGTGGTTGAGGTAGTCGATTTTGCCTAACAGAAAATCCTCTGCCGTATCTGACGGAAAGCGAAATACGGTTGATTTGAAGCCTACTTGAGCGCAGGCCTTCTCTTTATTGGCGACGTAAGTTTGGCTTGCTCCATCATCACCGACCAATATGGCTGCAAGATGCGGGCGTTTACCGCCATTTGCCACAATCGATTCCACTTGTGCGGCTATCTCCCTTTTGATATGGTCAGCCGTCTGTTTTCCGTCGAGCAGTATCATGTTATTTGCGTTTTTTCTTCATCATTTTAGAGGCGGCACCTGCCCCGGACATATTCTTCATCACCTTCTTGGTGCCTTCAAACTGCTTGAGAAGTCTGTTAACCTCTACGATGGATGTTCCACTGCCTGCAGCTATCCTTTTACGGCGACTGCCGTTGATGGCTGAGGGATTTTCTCTTTCGTATAAGGTCATGGACTGGATGATAGCTTCAATGCTCTTGAATGAGGCGTTGTCCATATCCACGTCTTTTATTGCCTTACCTACTCCGGGGATCATGGAAGCCAGTTCCTTAATGTTGCCCATCTTCTTGATCTGCTGAATTTGAGAGTAAAAGTCCGTAAGGGTAAACTGGTCCTTTGCAATCTTTTTGTGGAGTTTGCGGGCCTCTTCTTCATCATACTGCTCTTGAGCCTTTTCTACGAGAGAGACAACGTCACCCATACCAAGGATACGGTCAGCAATACGCTTAGGGTAGAAGATGTCAAGTGCCTCCATTTTCTCTCCGGAGCTGATAAACTTGATGGGCTTGTTTACAACAGCTTTGATAGAGAGAGCGGCACCACCGCGTGTATCACCATCCATCTTTGTAAGTACGACTCCGTCAAAATCCAGCCTGTCGTTGAAAGCTTTTGCTGTCTCGACGGCATCCTGACCGGTCATTGCATCCACTACAAAAAGTATTTCAGTCGGATTGACAGCCTTTTTGATTGCCGCAATCTCGTTCATCATCTCCTCGTCAACCGCAAGACGTCCGGCCGTATCTATGATAACTAAAGAGTATCCTGCCTGCTTTGCCTTTGCAATGGCATTTTTTGATATTTTAACCGGATCCTTAACATCATCTTCAGAATACACATCGACACCGATCTGCTCCCCCAACACCTTTAATTGCTCGATAGCTGCCGGACGGTATACGTCACCTGCAACCAACAAGACTCTCTGGCTCCTTTTAGACTTGCAGTTCAAGGCAAGTTTACCTGAGAAGGTGGTTTTACCGGAACCTTGAAGGCCGGCTACCAGGACGATGCCCGGATTACCCTTTATATTGATTTCGGAAGCTTCACTGCCCATGAGGTCGGCCAGTTCGTCGTGGACAATCTTAATCATCATCTGTTCGGGACGTACCGCTTTGAGTACATCCTGACCCAGTGCCTTCTGCTTCACGTCATCGCAAAACGACTTTGCAATTTTGTAGCTTACGTCGGCATCCAAAAGAGCCTTTCTGATATCTTTAAGTGTCTCCGAGATATTGATCTCGGTAATTCTTCCCTGTCCCTTGATGAGCTTGAACGAGCTCTCCAATCTGTCTATTAAACTTTCAAACATATAGTGTATATTACATTTGGTCAGAGTAGTAAGCTTTCGCGAGATCTCTCTGATTGTATTTCATTGCCATTACCTGGCCGTAGGCTCCTGCAGTATGGAGGGCGACGATATCTCCGCGCTCAGCCTTGTTGAGCATGATATTGTTGCCCCAGCGGTCACTTGATTCGCATACCGGTCCTACGACGTCGTAGCGCATCTTTCTTCCATCTGAAGTGAGATTTTCAATATCATGGTGAGCCTGATAGAGAGCCGGACGGATCAGGTCATTCATGCCTGCATCCAGGATGGCAAACTTTTTTTTCTGACCCACCTTTACGTAGAGTACCCTCGATATAAGATGACCGCATTGAGCGACTATGGCTCTTCCGGGTTCAAAATGTATCTTTTGTCCTGGGCGGACGATTAGATTTTTATTTATTACTGAAAAATACTCTTCAAATTGTGCTATCGGATGTTCATTAGGTTCATTGTAATCAACGCCCAAGCCTCCTCCGAGGTTGATGTTGCGTACATTCATACCCCTTTCAATGAACCACTTCTGGAGCTCTTCGACTCTTCTGCAGGTCAACTCAAATACGGAAAGATCGGTAATTTGCGATCCAACGTGAAAATGCAGGCCTAAGAATTCAAGATTGTGGCACTCTATCAAGATGTCAGCCACATCATTAAACATCCATGGGCTGATGCCGAATTTGTCTTCTTTTCTGCCTGTGCTAATATATTTGTGAGTATGTGCGTCAATATCAGGATTGATTCTCAGTGATATTTTGGCCTTTTTGCCCAATTGACCTGCAAAGTCGTTGATTACTTTGATTTCAGGTATGGACTCACAGTTGAAACTGAAAATGCCGGCATTCAGTGCAGCTTTTATCTCTTTATCTGACTTCCCCACCCCGGCATAGACTATTTTTTCAGGAGCAAAACCTGACTTTACTGCAAGCTTGACTTCGTTTCCGCTTACGCAGTCAGCTCCGAGTCCATAACTCTTGATAATTTCAAGAATTCGGTCATTGGCGTTGGCTTTCATTGCATAGTGTGCATTGTAGCCGTATTTGTCGATTTGGAATTTATAAATATCGAGAGTCTGCTTAAGTAGCTCTACATCATAAAAATAAAATGGGGTTTCGATTGTTTTGAAAACCTCGACATTTTCTTTTGTAATCATTTTGGATCTGTTTCAATTAAATTTCGTGCAAAAGTATGAAATAAGGAGCAAAATCACTGCAAATATTAAGAAATAATTGAGACGGGTGCCTTACTGAAACGATAGATCTCGTTGCCCAGCAGATGTGCCTCGCTTTCATCGTGCGTTACGAATAGGACAGTAGGCTTATCCCGCTTCCAGATATCTGAAAACCATTGCATAAGAGTGTGTTTGAGTTCTGTGTCGAGGCCGGCTAAAGGTTCATCCATCAGAATGATGTCCGAGTCGGTCGCAAAAGCACGTGCAATCGCTACTCTTCTCGACATTCCACCACTGAGCTGAGACGGATAATATGAGGCAAACCGTTCCAGTTCAACGCGTTCAATCAATTCCTTCGCTTTTGCCGTACGCTCGCTCCTGGAGAGAGAGTCACTTAACACAAATTCTATATTGCCCGTTACGGTCTTCCATGGCAGTAGTCTCGGTTCCTGAAAGACGTAGGAATAAGATTTACCCTCAAATCCCTCGAAACTTCCGGAATCTGGTTCGGTGATACCGCCGATAATATTGAGCAGTGTGGTTTTTCCGCATCCGGAAGGTCCGAGAATGCAGGTCCTTTCACCCTCCCTGAATGAGATGTTAAAGTCTCTGAAGATGATGTTTTCGCCGAACTGCTTGTTTAAATTTTTGATAATCAGACTCATGATCGTACTCTTGTCCATTTTAGAGCATGACGCTCAATATTCTTAATCAATATTTCAAAAAAGTAACTTAGCAGTACCGCAATACAGGTCCATGCAATCAGTACATCTACATTGAGAAATATTTGTGCCGTCTGCATGTTCGTACCTATACCGTATTTTGGCTGACCGAGTACCTCTCCCACAATGATTGCCCTCCATCCGATGCCGAAGGCGTTGGAAATACCGCTGAAGATGAACGGCGCAATAGCGGGGATATATAGCTCTTTGATGATCCTTTTCTTTCCTACCTTGTAAAATTCGGCCATCTGCACAAGGCTCTTGTCAACACTGTTCATGCCGCTGATTACATTCGTGCAGACCATCGGGAACATGGTCAGAATGCCGATAAAGACGGGTACGCTGTAAGGGTTGAACCATATCAGTGCAAGCAGAGTGATTGCGATCACCGGAATGGATCGTATAGTGACAAGAATAGGGGTGATGTAGGCATTGAAGCCTGAATAGAGCCCTGCAATGATGCCTGCCGCTATGCCGAATATTGCAGCTACTGCAAAGCCGATGACCCCGCGGAGCACCGTGGTCCCTACCACTGACAAAAATCCTTTTTCAACAAAGAGGTGGCAGAGAGCTTTGAATGTCTTTTCCGGAGAAGGCACTATAAATTCAGAATGGAAATGCAGTGAGAGCAACTTCCACAACACAAGAAATATCACTACCGAAGCAATGCTTATCCAGTTATTTCGTGTAATAGAAATTTTCATTCGGCAGTGTGTCTCCTATAAATTCCGGATTAAAATTATAAAAAATATTTAGATAATTATCTATTTCATCAATGATTTCGCGTGCACTTACATATTTGAGGTTGGCACGTGGAATGGAGCTTTTAGCTGTCAGGGTGTCTTGCATAAGGCCGTATTTAACCATCAGTATGGCCGCACTGTCCATATTGTTCACTACCCATTCGGTGCTGTACCTGTACTCCCGTTCGACTCTCTCTATAAGTTGCGGATTGCTCTTTATCAGTGAGGTTTTACCTAAAAAGGCAGTTTGTGCGATTGGGAAGCCTTCTATCTTCTCCCATTCGCTGTTAAGGTCGATGATTATCTCTATATCGGGATTGTTGTGCATGGCAAGGCTTATGTAAGGCTCCGAGATTACTCCGAGTGTGGCCCTGCCCGCCGCTACGGCATTTGCAAGATCTATGTGTGAAGGAAAGCTGTAGTCCAATATTACATCTTTGTCCGGATCGAGTCCGTTTTGCTCAAGCAGGTAGCGAAACATGGCGTCCGGTGTCATTCCTTTAGCCATCACGTTGATACGCTTTCCCCTAAGGTCTTCCCAACTGTGTACGCCCGTGTCGCTTCCGAAAAGATAGAGAGTCCCCCATACGGGAACGGATATCAGTTTATAATCCAAGCCTTTGTTGTAGAGTACCGCTGCCATGGTCATTGGAAGGATGGCAAAGTCTGCAGTCCCGTCAATCATCATTTTGCGTACCTGTACCGGTTCGTTGAGGATCTCGAACTTCAGATCGCTGTTCTGTGCGGTACGCACACTGTCAATATACTGCAACATTCCAACCGCCGACGGCCCCTTTAGAGTGGCGACAGTATATGTTTGTGGACTCTGTTTACCGGCCTGACTGTTACATGATGCGGTCGCCATAATCAGGATAAGTGAGCAGAGGGTTATGATTGATTGTTTAGACATCTTGGCTTGTTTGTCTGCAAAGTTATACACTCTCGACAAATTGTCATCATTTTGTTTGGAGGAAATTACTTTTTACACTACATTTGCACCGATAATTACACCGCACATTTCTGAGGTTTCGGTTAGAGCCGATACCAAGGTCGGACGGAGATACAATAACTAATCCAAAGGCTATCTGATGGAGAAGAGAATAGGTTCAGTTCTGATTCTGATCAAAAATCATGAGAGCGTTCAGCAAATGAACGACATCATTTCACAGCACGCATCCATTATTATCGGGCGACAGGGTCTGTCCCGTCTTAACGGTACCAGCGTTATGTCTCTTATCCTTGAAGGCACTACAGATGAAATTGGGTCTCTTTCCGGCAAATTGGGAAGGCTCACCGGCATTGAAGTTAAGTCGGTGGTCTTAAAAAACAAGGATAATGAAAATCAATAAAACTTTATTTGCGATTGCAATTGCAACCGCTCTAACTTTGAGTGCACAGGCTCAGACAGGCGTACAGCCTTCTCCTGATGTGCCGCAAACAGCTGATAGTGATACGCTTACTGCTTTTGGCAGGCCTATCCGGCTCGGGGAATCCGTTGTAAGCAGTTTTCGTGTCAGTCGTAAAGTGATGGAAATGCCTGCTTCAATGATTGTTTCAGGTAAATTTGACATTCAAAAACAATCTGCTTTTACCATTTCAAATGTAATTGGAAATGAGCCTGGTGTCTATATGGGACGCGATGGTATCTGGGCTACGAGTGTAAATGTTCGCGGTCTTGGAGAGGATCGCCTGGTCTCCCTGATTGACGGTAACAGGATTGAAACCGCTACGGACCTTACAGCCTCTCTTTCAATGATTGATGTTAATGACATTGAGAGAGTTGAGATTATCAAAGGGGCGCAGTCTTCTCTGTATGGCACAGGCGCCATGGGCGGTATTATCAATGTGATTACAAAGGATGGCCATTTTGCCGACAAGACATACGTAGATGGCAATCTGATCTCAGGTTATGCAACAGCCAACAAGTATCTATCCAACAACCTCTCAGTAAATGTGGGTGGAAAGAAACTCTATTTGCGCGTAAGCGGGACGTATGGTAAAGCCGACGATATGCGTACTCCTCAGGGAATTTTGGAGAACAGTCAGTTCAATACAAGTAATATTTCCGCTAAGGCCGGATATCAGCCTGCAAAAAATCACCTGATAAAGGTGCAATTCCAGCGTAACAACTCTTGGGATGTGGGCATTCCGGGTGGAAGTACTTTTCCTACAAAGGCAGAGGCCAGGTATACAGACATTAAGAGGACATTAGTCGATGCAAGTTACCAGATCAGCAACTTGACTGACAATTTCAAGTCATTGAAATTAAGTTATTTTCATCAGGCAATTGACCGTAATGTGCTGATGTATCCTCACAGTGTGACCGAGACGAAATTGCCAAACGGCAATATTCAGCGTCAGATGCCTGATTCTATCGCTCCGCTTGCAAGTCATATTACCAATGGTGTACAACTGCAGGGAACGTTTGAGTTTGCCGACAATAATACTTTGATTGTCGGAACGGATCTTTGGAGACGTGATATCTCTGCAGACAGGACCAAGTATGTGACAATGCAGGTGATCAAACCTGACGGAGTTGTGGCTGCTACAAATAAAATCATCCGTGGAGAGACTCCACTGCCTACCGCTTATTCCGCCAATGCCGGCATTTATGCTCAGGATGAGGCTAACTTTATGGATGGACGTCTGAAATTGCTGACCGGCATCCGTATTGATGCCAATATGATTAAGAATGACACTGTGTACAATGTGGATTATACGATAGTCAATGGTGTCTTGAATAACAATCCTGCAGGAAAGGCGATTACTTTCGATGCAGGCAAGTTCAATACTCTATCGTGGAGTGCCAATGTCGGGATGCTCTACAAAGTGGCAAAGGATGTGGATCTCACTGCTAATATTGCACGTTCTTTCAGGGCACCATCTCTTGAGGAGCGGTTTAAGTATATCGATTTGGGTGCGATGTTGAGACTCGGTAATCCTGAGTTGAAGCCGGAGAGTGGTTATTCAGGAGAGATTGGAGTACGTGTTTGGAGACCGCGTTTCAATTTAGAGGCTTCGGCATACGTCAACAGGATTGAAAATATGATTGTGGAAGCTCACGGCGAAAGCATAGGATCAGTCGCTACAATGGTAAATCAAAATATTGGTAAAGCTTTGCTTTATGGCTTTGAACTGAAGACAGAGTATAATGTGGTTGACAACCTGGTGGCATTTTTGTCCGGCTCATACGTCCGCGGTATTAATATCGAGGACAGTTCAAATCTTCCATCCATACCTCCTATGAACGGCAGGTTGGGATTGAGGTATACCTATCCGACAGTCGGTTCTGTTGATTTCACTGTTGTAGGGGCTACCGCCCAAAATAAGATAGCTTCGGGTGAAGTTGCTACCGATGGCTATTTGCGCTACGACATGTCACTTTGTACCCGCCGCTTTGACTTTGCTAAAGTGCTCAGTATTCAACTCTTTGCCGGTATCGACAATATTACTGATGTGGCGTATGCCAATCATCTTTCCACCAACCGCGGAGATATCAGCGTAGAACCGGGGCGTAACATATTCTTTAGAATCAACTTCGGATTTTAATCTTTCTTTGTCATGACTGTCAACCGGTGTGCTCTATCTTCAAACGGCACAGATGTTGCAGCCATTATCGGACTGCTTAATTTTGATCTGATATACGATACTGTATCTCAGTCGCTGATTAAGCAGTCTGAATAATGATAAAGAAATATTTGGAAAATAAACTGACAGTAGATGAACAATTTTATTTATGACATTCCCACCAAAGTCTATTTTGGTGAAAATCAGCTTGGTAACTTAGGCCCTGAACTTGCCAAGTTTGGAAAGAGGGTTCTTTTGACCTATGGGGGCGGCTCTATCAAAAAGATGGGACTTTACGACAAGGTTGTTGCCGAGATTAAGAAGGCCGGACTACAGCTCTTTGAGTTGTCGGGTATTGAACCTAACCCGCGTATAGATTCCGTTCGCGCCGGTGCCGAGATATGCAAGAAAGAGCATATTGATGTCCTGCTTGCAGTGGGAGGAGGCTCGACTATTGATGCTACCAAATTTATGGCGGCAGGAGCGTTGGTTGACTTTGATCCATGGGACTTTTTCAGCGAAAAATGGGCGCCCCTGACGGATGCCCTTCCTATAGTTTCAATACTTACGCTGGCCGCTACCGGCTCGGAAATGGATGCCGGAGGCGTTATTTCCAATCCGAAAACTAAAGACAAGATTGGAAGGGTTGAAAGGCCAATGCTTCCTAGGGTATCTTTTCTCGATCCGACTAACACTTATACCGTATCACCTTACCAAACCGCCTGTGGAGCGTCCGATATGTTGAGCCATATCTGTGAGGTTTACTTTAATATGAGTACGGATCTATATATGCTTGATACTGTGATGGAAGGTTTGATGAAGAGTATAATCAAATATGCTCCGGTTGCAATGAAGGAGCCTGACAATTATGAGGCTCGTGCCAACTTGATGTGGGCATCATCGTGGGCTATCAACGGCTTTATCGACGGCGGAAAGCGTCAGGCTTGGAGTTGCCATCCGATAGAGCACGAGTTGTCGGCTATTTATGATATTACCCACGGTCTCGGACTTGCAATCATTACTCCGCGCTGGATGAAGTATTGTCTGAGTGAGGCTACAGTATCAAAGTATGTTCAATTTGGCGTAAATGTATTCGATATAGACAAGAGTCTGCCTGCAATGGAGATAGCCACGAAAGCAATTGATATGTTTGCGGATTTTCTCTTCAAGACTTTGGGTCTCAAAAGCACTCTCTCAGCTGTAGGTATAGATGATACTCACTTTGAGGTGATGGCTGAAAAGGCTGCCGGGATAGGAGGGACCAAGTATGGTTTCGTTCCACTCGCGCCGAAGGATATATCCGAAATATTAAAAATGAGTTTATAGCTGCAAACAGCAAACAGTCGGTACTTTTTGAAGAGTACCGACTGCTCGCCGTCATATGACGCGATCCGAAGAGTTTAAATTGTTCGATGGACCTCTGTACCTTCAACGTAAATCGCACTGAACGGTCTTGCAGGACAGAGGTTTTCGCATGTTCCGCAGCCGATACATCTCTCAGCATTCACTGCAGGTACTCTCAGAGAGCTTTTGTCGTTCGGATCGGAAGGCACCAGTTTAATAGCTCCTGCAGGGCAGTGACGGGCACAGTTGCCGCATGATACGCCGTCGCGAAGAGGGATGCAGTTTTCACTGATCCATACAGCCGTACCTATCTTTGTAGAAGACTTCTCTTCTCTTGTAATCCCGGTAATAGCTCCGGCAGGGCATACCTCCGAACATTTTGTGCACTCAGGACGACAATAGCCTCTTTCGTATGACATCTCCGGCTGCATCAGACTTAATATAGAGTCGGAAGGACGAAGCACACTGTTGGGACAGACTGATACACAAAGTTGGCAGCCTGTACAATGATCCTCAAAGTGTTTGATGCTCTGAGCTCCGGCAGGTACTATTTTAGTTTTGCGTACAGGAACTTTTTTCTGCTGGATGGCAGCGAGTCCGCCATCTACCTTTTCCTGAGCCTTCAGGGCTGAGGTTGCAAGTATTACACCTGCAACTGTAAGTGCCTTGCGGCGTGACTGGTCAACCTTCCTGTCCGATTTGCCGCAGGCGGTAAATGAGATAGCTCCCTGATTGCAGTTGCCGATACAGTCGAAGCAGGCTACACAGCGGCTGTAGTCAATCTTGTGCTCTTTCGGGTTGATGCAGGAGGCTTTGCAGTTGCGTGCACAAAGCGTACATCCTGTGCACTTATCCGTATTGATCTTTATCTTGAAGATTGAAAAATTAGAAATCAGGCCGAGAAATGAACCTACCGGACAAATATTGTTGCAATAGCTACGTCCGCCCTTCCATGCAAGAATGAAGATGGCAACGAAAGTGACGGCAGCTATGATGAAAGTAGGTAAACTCTTAAGCCAAACCTCCTTAGAATAGAAAGCATAACTGTTGGCCCTTTCAGCAATAAGGGCGAAAAGGTTGTTGCCCCACTGGTAAATCGGAGCAAATAGATTTGATACTATTCTGCCGTAAGAACTGTATGGCGAAAGCAGGGCTACAAATGAACCGATATTTGTGAAAATAGCTATGACAAACAGGACTAAAATACTATAACGCAGCAAATTGTTGGCCTTTGTATATTTGAATTTGTTCTTAGCCTTTTTACGTTTGCAGCTAAACCAGGAGATAATGTCCTGAAATACGCCCATAGGGCATATTATCGAGCAGTAAACACGACCGAAAAGAATGGTCAGCAGGATAAGAACAACGATGACGCCAACATTTAGAGCCATAATTGCAGGCATAAACTGAATTTTTGCCATCCAGCCGAACCACGCATGGATGGTTCCCGTGAAGTCGAGAAATAGCAAAGTGATGATTATAAAGCAAATAGCGGCTAAAATAGTTCTTACTTTCTTAAGCATAAGTTATTATTTTAAATTTAGTTGTCAATGTGTTTTTCGAGTAACTCCGGACGCAGTGCTTTGGTGCGCTCAATAGACTGAGTATCTTGCCACTCCTTTATAAGGACAGGGTTGCCGCTCAGCAAAACTTCAGGCACCTTCCAACCGTTGAATTCGGCAGGTCTGGTATAGATCGGAGGAGCAAGCAGACCATCCTGAAATGAGTCTGAAAGTGCTGAGGTCTCATCACCGATAGCACCGGGAATCAGTCTGACAAGTGCGTCGCAAATGATTGCAGCAGGTATCTCTCCTCCGCTGAGAACATAGTTTCCTACCGATATTTCTCTGGTAATCAGATGTTCCCTGATGCGGTGGTCGATGCCCTTGTAGTGCCCGCAGAGGATTATGATATTGTCCATACAGGAAAGAGTATTGGCAATCCCCTGATTAAGGATCTCTCCGTCAGGAGATGTATAGATAATCTCGTCGTAGTGACGCTCGCTCTTGAGCTTATCAATCAGGGTAAAGACCGGCTCAATCATCATGATCATTCCGGCATCTCCTCCGTAGCCGTAATCATCAACCTGGTGGTAGAAACCTTTGCCATATTCACGAATATTGTGAATAACAATCTCCACAAGCCCCTTATCCCTTGCTCTCTTTATGATGGAGTAGTTCAGAGGACTGTCAAGCAACTCGGGAACAACTGTCAAAATGTCGATTCTCATTGCGCATCCTTAATTATGGCACAAAAATAGTATTTATTCCCCAAAATATTTTACATTTGCGGGTTATAAATTTTATTTACCACATTTATGAGTGAAGATCTTAAACCAATTGCTCAACAAGAAGAGCAATCTGCTACAGTTAGCGAAACAGTCGTTGATAAAGTTAACAGCGATGAAACTATTGAACAACCTTTAACAGAAACAAAAACAGACGAAGAACCTGTTGTCGAGCAAAGTGCTGAGACAGAGGCCGAGACCGGGGAGACCGAGGTCAAGACCGAGAGCGAGAGCGAGACTCCTGCTGCCGACGAAGTTCCGGACTACTCAAATGTCGGTCTGAAGGAGATAATCGATATCTTCCAGGGCTTGATAGACGGTAGTGACATGCAACTTCTGAACAAGCATGCGGAGGGGCTGAAGGCAGCTTTTTACAAGACTCTCAAGCGCGAGAAGATTGCCATGGGCTTTCAGGTACCTGCCGAGGGCAGCGTTGAGGCTGCGGCTGAAGGAGAGGCTCCAGAGCAGACAGTTTCCGTTAATCCTTTCGCCGAACTTGAGCGTGGCTTTAAGGAGTTGTACAATAAATACAGGGCTGAAAGGGCTGTTTTCATGCAGGAGCAGGATAGTAAAAAGGAAGAGAATCTGAAACTCAGACTTGAGGTAATTGAAGAGTTGAAAGCCCTTCTTGAAAAACAGGAAGATCCGAATAAGACATACCCCGAGTTTAGAAATATTCAGCAGAAATGGAGAACCATAGGACCAGTCCCTCAGAAAGAGGTAAAGAACGTATATGAGACTTACCAGCATAATGTCGAATTGTTTTATGACCTTCTCAAGATAAACCGCGAGCTTCGCGACCTTGATTTTAAGAAAAATCTTGAAGCAAAAGAGGAACTTTGCCGACAGGCTGAAGAGCTGATTAACGAGGAGAATGTAGTCTCTTCATTCCGCACACTGCAGAAGCTTCATGAAGAGTGGAAAGAGTACGGCCCCGTTGACAAGGAGCACAGGGATGCTATTTGGGAGAGATTTAAGGTTGCCACGGCTGCCATAAACAAGAAACATCAGACTTTCTTTGAATCACAAAAGGGCAATCAGAAAGAAAATCTGAGCGCAAAGGTTGTTCTTTGCGAAAAGGTTGAGGCAATTGCTGCCACAGAGGTGAAAGATTCAAACAGTTGGAATGCACTTTCCAAAGAGATTGAGAATATTCAGAAAGAGTGGAAGAGCATAGGATTTGCTTCAAAGAAAGATAATCAGAAGGTTTACGACCGTTTCCGCGCAGCGTGCGATGCATTCTACTCAAAAAAGAGAGAGTTCTACGCTGATTTCAAAGATCAGATGCAGGATAATATGGATAAGAAAATTGCTCTTTGCGAGCAGGCTGAGGCTCTTAAGGAGAGCGAGGACTGGAAGAAAACCTCCGAACTTTTGGTTGAACTTCAGAAGAAGTGGAAAGAGATAGGACCTGTTTCACGTAAGAAATCTGAGCAGATTTGGAAAAGGTTCCGTGCTGCCTGTGACGAATTTTTCGATAATAGAGACAAGCATTTCGGAGATCAGGACTCTCAATTCGGTGACAACTTGAAGAAGAAACGTTCTATTATTGACGAAATTAATGAGTACGTTCAGCCTGATGACCGAAATGAAGTACTTGAGAAGCTCAGAGAGTTCCAGAGCAGATGGAATGAGATAGGCTTTGTTCCTTTCAGAGAGAAATCAAAAATCCAGGAAGCCTTTAAGAAGGCTTTGGATACACAGTATGACGCTCTAAGGGCAGCCGGAGGAGAGGTAGAGAGCCGTATTACCAAGTTTAACAAACGCTTTGGCGATACAGCCTCAAAAGCAGGACGTGCCGTGCGCTCTGAAAGAGATCGTCTCGTACAGAAATTCAATAAGAAAGAACAGGATATTGCTACTTGGGAAAATAATATGGGATTTTTCTCAAAATCCAAGAATGCAGATGCTTTGCTCGAAGAGCTTAACAAGAAGATTGAGATAGCCAAAGAAGAGTTGGCTCAATTGGAAGACAAGATTAAAGAGATTGACAATCAGCACAATCCAAATAACGAAGAATAACAGGAATGAAGAAAAACAGTGTTATAGGTTTTGCCCTGATCGGGATTATCCTTTTACTTTTCAGTTGGTATAACACAAAGCAGGCTAAAAAGGCGCAGCAGGAGCGATTCAGACTCGATTCTCTGGCTACCGTTGCGGCTATGGAGAATGCTTTGCGCGATACGGCTTTGGCTCTTGATTATCAGGCGGATACTAATGCCTTAATGGCAGAAGGTGATGATTCTCCGATGTATCAAAGCGAGATGCTCAATGTCGCAAGTGCTGCTGAAGTTGAATATTATACCCTTGAAAATGATAAAATCAAAGTATCCATTACTTCTAAAGGTGCACAACCTTACGAAGTATTGATTAAGGACTACTATACATACGACAGCTCGGCTCTTTATCTGGTGCGTCCAAATAAGAGTTTGTTTGATTTGGAAATTAATGCAAATCAGTGGATTAATACTTCAGAATTAAATTATCAGACAGTTTCCTCTACCGATTCGTCTCTGACTATGAGGCTCTATTTCAGTGAAAATGCATACATGGAGAGTGTCTATGCTCTTGCGCAGGGAAGCTATATGGTGGATTATAGTGTGCGATTTGTAGGGATGAATGAGGTCCTTGACAGGAGAACATCTCAATATACCGTAAACTGGAACATGGACGTTCCACGTCTTGAGAAGGGATACTCCAATGAGAAGAATTATTCTAAAATTGCTTACAATTATCCCGGAAGTAAAGATGCTAAGTCAATAGGACAAAGAAAAGACTCTGCAAGTGAAAATTTTGCAGCCAATGTGCATTGGTTCGCATTTCAGCAGCAGTTTTTCTCGGCAATTCTGGTTGCTGACAACAACTTTGCAGGAGGCTCGCTTACCAATAAGTTTTATCCGGAAGGAGATACTTCCAACAGTCTGATGCACTCTCAGGCCAGTATGGCCGTTGCGATTGACAATCGAAGCACGGATTTTACCTCTAACTTTAAATTCTATTTCGGTCCTAATCACTATCCGACACTGAAGAGTTACGGTGAGCATTTTGAAAAGATAATTCCACTCGGAGGTAATATTATCGGAATAATAAGTAGATACGTTATTATTCCTTGCTTTAACTGGCTCAGCAAATATATAGCAAGTTACGGCTTGATAATCCTGCTCCTGACTTTGATTCTCAAATTAGTACTATCTCCTCTTACTATGAAGT
>JAQUYF010000056.1 GCA_028691975.1 Bacteroidales bacterium
TTTGCAAGTCATATTTTAGAAGATATCAAAGTAGATTACCGGATCGGCAATGTTCAAAGGCTGGACTCGCTACCTGAAGGT
This sequence comes from Bacteroidales bacterium, assembly GCA_028691975.1. Lineage (GTDB taxonomy): Bacteria > Bacteroidota > Bacteroidia > Bacteroidales > UBA932 > Cacconaster. Next base: position 82 of record JAQUYF010000056.1, read on the forward strand.
TCATTCATTACCATCAGTAACCACCCATACGGAAGTATCGACGGTGTAATCATCGTTGACCTCTTTTCAAGATTGTACCCCGAATTTAAAGTTCTTGTCAATAAATTTCTTGCCCGCATAGAGGCTTTGGGAAGCAATTTTATTACCGTCACACCTACGGGAGAAGAGAAAACAGCCGCTACTCAGGAAAGCATCTTAGGCATCAAGCGTTCATTTGCTCAGATTAAGGCCGGTCGGCCCCTCGGATTATTCCCCTCAGGGGCAGTGTCCGACATGAGTCTTAAAGAGGGATGCATTCGTGACAGAGAGTGGCAGGATGGCATTATCAAATTTATCAAAAAGGCTAAAGTCCCTATTCTGCCGGTTCGTTTCTTTGACCGTAATTCGCTTTTCTTTTACAATTTAGGGCTTATTGACTGGAAGATAAGGCTGTTGCGCCTTCCTCGTGAAGTGTTCAATAAAGCGAATAAAAACGTGCGGCTGGGTCTCGGCAAACTCATCTCCGTCGAGGAGCAAAACAGGATTACCGACATGACCCAATTTAAACAATACCTGCGCAGTTCGGTTTACGACATGGCCATGCCGGATAAATTCATTCACCAATCCGAATACTTTAAATAAAAAAAGGATGGCCTGATGACCATCCTTATTCTTTATTTCCCAACAGCTATCTTACTCAACTTTTAGATAGTTATTGTATTTTTCGTAAGCAGCTGCATAATCTGCACTCTTCTCACGGAAACGGAAGTAGATATTCTTCAAGTATTCAGCAATAGCCTGTTTGATATCAGGATCTGAAGTAAGTGTGAAGGCTTTCTCAAATGGATCGATAGCTTTCTCCAAAGACTCTTCAAACTCCTTAACCAGTGCCGAATATTTTGCATCATCAGTCTCTTCACTTGCAGAATTCTGTACATCAACAGCATGGTCATAATAAAGGATACCGACACCAAGAACACCGAATACATAGTTAGGATCAACTTCTGTAGCTTTATAGAACAGTTTGGCAGCATTTTCCATATCCCCTAAATTTTTATAAGCCTCACCTTCTACATAATACAAACTTGCATTTGTAGGCTCATTAGCCTGTGCAGTGTGCAAAAGGTCAAACATCTTCTGAGGATCATCACCCGCTTCACGATAAACATTAATCAAACCTACAAGTACGTTCTGACTTTGAGGATATTTTACAAAACCGTCCTCCAGGATCCTGACGCATGTAGCAGTATCGCCCTGCTGTTTGTAAATATCTGCCAGATAAGAAAATACATTACCATCATAATAGTAATTCATATCTATGCACTTGTTGTAGTACTCGATAGCCGTTGTCTTATCCCCTGCATAACCTGAAATAAGAGCAGTGTAATAGACATTCAAAGTGTCGATCTTATTAACGACAGGGTTGTCCCAAGAACTCAAAGAAGCCTTGAACAACTTAGCCGACTCTGCATAATTACCGACAAGGTATTGTGAAAGAGCTTCGTTGTTTTGTTTCTGATGAATATTCTCAAGCATTGCGGCAATATCCTTACTTTTACTGCCTTTAGGATCAAACTCTGCAGCTTTAATCAAAGCTGACTTTGCTAACTCAAGCAAGTCACCTTCTACTGCCGGTTTTGTAACAATCCAAAATTCCAAAACTCCGTTCTGATTGTAGAACAACTCTTTATCGGCATAACGATCAACAGTGTACTCACCTTCCGGTCCTTTTTTCGTGGTTGTGGATTCAACTTTTTGATCTTTTAAGAAAAGTTTAATCTCCATCTGAGAAGAATTGATAAGCAAATTCTTGGTTGGCAACTCATAAGCATTTATGTATGCCTCTGCCAAAGAGATCCAAGTTGCAGGCTTAGCTCCTTTCTTAACATCCTGACTGTTAGCTACTGCTTTATCAACAGCTTTCTGAGCATCAGCGGCATTTTTTGGCTGCGCACTCATCATTGTAACTGATAAAATCAACGCAGTTGCAATTAGTATTTTCTTCATAGTAAAATAATGATTTTTAATTAATATAATTGTTTATTCTATCTCCGGTTCGGGCATCGTCTGTGTATCCTGATCGGATACGTCCGACTGCTCTTCGCTCTTGTTAACCGAGCAGACGGCTGCAATGCTGTCTCCCTCTCTAATATTGATGAGTCTAACTCCCTGTGTAGCTCTTCCTGCAACTCTGATATCGGAAGCGGCAACTCTGATGGTAATGCCCGACTTGTTGATAATCATCAGATCGTTGTCATCAGTTACAGCTTTCATGGCAATCAAAGCACCTGTTTTTTCAGTTATGTTGAGAGTTTTTACACCTTTGCCTCCTCTGTTTGTTTTACGGTAGTCATCCAAAGCTGAACGCTTGCCGTATCCATTCTCACTAACTACGAGAATTGTCTTATCTTTATCATCCTCTGTATTAGGGTCCACACAAATCATACCAATCACCTCATCCGTAGCGGAAATATCGATCCCCCTCACTCCTGATGCAGTCCTGCCGATGCTGCGTGCCTTAGATTCATCAAATCTGCAGCACTTGCCCTCGCGCCCTGCAAGCAGAATCTCACAGCTTCCGTTAGTCAAAACAGCCTCAATTAAAGAGTCTCCCTCACGAATATTGATTGCATTGACACCATTAACTCTCGGACGTGAATAAGCTTCAAGTAAAGTCTTCTTGATTGTTCCTTTCTTGGTGGCAAGTATCACATAATTGCTATTTATGTAATTGACATCATTTAGATCCCTTACATTAATATAGGCCTGAACGACATCACCCGGTTCGATATTAATCACATTCTGGATAGCGCGACCCTTGGATGCCTTAGTTCCTTCAGGAATATCGTATACTTTCAACCAGTAGCACTTACCGTTCTGAGTGAAAAACATCAAAGTGCTGTGCATATTGGCAACATAGATATGTTCGATGAAATCTTCATCGCGAGTGGTACTTCCTTTTGCTCCAATCCCTCCCCTGTTCTGAAGTCTGTACTCTGTCAAAGGCGTTCTCTTGATATACCCCAGGTGGGAAATAGTAATTACCACATCCTCATTGGGATAGAAATCCTCAGGATTAAAATCCTCGGCAGACATCTCGATTGCACTGCGTCTCGGATCTCCGAATCTCTCCTTCAGGTCTCTCAACTCATCTTTAATAATATCCATCTGCATAGGCTCACTGGCCAAAATGTCTTCCAGATGGTGAATCAATTTCTCCAAATCGTCATATTCTGCCTGCAATTTTTCTCTTTCCAGACCTGTCAACTGGCGAAGCTTCATCTCTACAATAGCATCAGCCTGCTCTACCGAGAAGTCGAATGTGCTTACCAACCCGTCTCTTGCATCCTGAACTGTCTTGGCAGCCCTGATTAACTTGATAATCTCGTCTATGATATCAAGAGCCTTAAGGAGTCCCTCCAAAATATGGGCACGCTTGAGAGCCTTATCCAACTCGAATTTTGTCCTGCGGACAACGACCTCATGACGGTGTCGAACATAGTATTTGATAAGTTGCTGAAGATTGAGAAGCTTAGGCTTCCCGTCAACCAGCGCTATATTGTTCACCGAAAAGCCGAACTGGAGTTGTGTATATTTGAACAAATTGTTTAAAACAACACTGGAAACTGCATCTTTTTTTACTTTGATGACAATCCTCATACCCTTTCTGTCACTTTCATCATTGATGTAGGCAATGCCCTCCAGCTTCTTGGCCTCAACCAACTCGGCAATCTTCTCGATCAACTCCCGTTTGTTGACAGCGTATGGGATCTCTGTAACGACAATGGTCTCCCTGCCACTGTCAGCAACCTCAATTTCAGTCTTGGAGCGAATCACAATCTTACCCCTGCCTGTCTCGAAGGCCTCTCTAATACCCTTTGTCCCCTGAATGATACCCCCTGTCGGGAAATCCGGACCTTTGATATATCGCATCAACTCATCCAGGGTAATATCGTTATTGTCTATGTATGCACAAATCGCATCACAGCATTCACCCAGATTGTGAGGAGCCATATTAGTAGCCATTCCGACAGCAATACCCGAAGCTCCATTGAGAAGCAACAAAGGCGGCTTTGCCGGCAAAACGGTAGGCTCCGGCAATGATTCGTCAAAATTCGGTTTAAAATCAACGGTATCTTTATCCAGATCTTCCAACACCTCCTCAGCAAGCTTCTGAAGCTTCGCCTCGGTATAACGCATTGCCGCAACAGGGTCACCGTCAACGGAACCGAAGTTACCTTGCCCCTGAACCAACATATATCTCATCTGCCACGGCTGAGCAAGTCTCGCCATCGCATCATACACGCTCGAATCTCCGTGCGGATGGTACTTACCGAGTACTTCACCCACTATACGAGCCGATTTCTTAACACTTTGACCTGAAGTAAGTCCCAAACCATACATTCCAAACAAAACTCTCCTGTGTACCGGCTTCATTCCATCCCTTACATCGGGAAGGGCACGGGAAACGATTACTGACATTGAGTAGTCAATATAAGCACTTCGCATCTCGTGCTCAATGTCTATAGGAATAATCTTTCCTGCATTTTCTTCTAATTCCATTCTTTATCGGTGTTTTACTTTAAAAATAACTTGTAAAAGTACGTATAAAAAGTGGATTAGACAAATTATTTTATTCAATCAATTATTTGTATCTTGCGCTTTCTATTTTGATAAGTATGATTACAGAAACTGCAAAAGATTTACAAACGATTTTAAACTTTTCAAAAGAGGAAGCTATACGTTTGGGAAGTTATTATATCAATCCGGACCACCTGTTTCTCGGCATCTTACGGCACACCGTATGTAACGCCGTGCAGGTAATATCTGATCTCGGCGGAGATATAGGCACTATTAAAACATCTGTTGAAAATGCAATTGATACACATATTGTCATACCTTATGAAAGCTACAATCTGGTCAAGATTTCCGACAAGGTCAGAATGATCTATGAAGTATCGCTGAAAGATATCGCCAAAAAGGGGACACAACCCCAATCCACACATATTCTTCTTGCCATACTTTCTGACCGTTCTCTTGTCACAACAAGAGTATTGGAGCAGCAGGGCATCACGATTATGGAGATTGTAAGCGCTATTTCCGTTGAAATAAAACGCGAGGAGAAGAGCAATCAGGCAGAGCAGAAGAGCTCGACACCCATGCTCAATTCTTTCGGTTATGATATGACCAAGGCCGCTGTCAGCGGAAAATTGGATCCGGTCATCGGAAGAGAGAAGGAGATCGAGCGGCTCGCACAAATACTCGGTCGCCGCAAGAAGAACAATCCTATTCTTATAGGAGAATCGGGAGTCGGCAAGTCGGCTATAGCCGAAGGACTGGCAATCCGCATAGCTCAGAAACGCGCTTCTCGAGCTTTGCTCGACAAAAAAATAATCTCTTTAGACCTCGGATCAGTAGTAGCCGGGACAAAATACCGCGGACAGTTTGAGGAACGAATCAAATCAATTCTCAAAGAGATAAAAGCCAACCCAAACATAATCCTCTTTATTGATGAACTGCATACACTTGTGGGTGCGGGAAGTGCTCAAGGTTCGCTTGATGCAGCCAGTCTGCTTAAGCCGGCCCTGGCGCGCGGCGAGATTCAATGCATTGGGGCCACTACTCCGGATGAATACAGAGAGACTATTGAGAAAGATGGAGCCCTTGAGCGCAGATTTCAGAAGATTATGGTGGAGCCGACAAATTACGATCAGACGCTCGCAATATTGGAAGGCATCAGGGAAAAGTATGAATCGTATCATAACGTAAAATATTCCGATGCTGCCATCAAAGCCTGCATCAATCTATCCACCAGATATATATCCAACAGATGTCTGCCTGATAAGGCTATTGACGTCATGGATGAGGCCGGATCAAGAGTTCATATATCCAACATGAAAGTTCCTGGCGAACTGATTCAAATGGAGGAAGAGATTGAGCCTGTACGTATCAAAAAGCGTGAAGCAGTCTTGGCCGGAGACTTTAAGTCGGCATCAGAGCTTCACGAACTGGAGAAATACAAAGTGAAGATGATCGAAAGTGTCCGTATGGATCTGACCGAGCTTGAAAATCCCACAGAATATCTTGTGGATGAAGAAGATATCGCCAACGTTGTCTCTTTGATGAGCAATGTGCCCGTCTATAAGATAGCCGAAACGGAAAGCATTAAACTGATGAAGATGGCGGATGTGCTTAAGACTCAGGTCATCGGACAGGATGAGGCTATCAGTAAGGTAGTTAAGGCTATAAGACGTAACAGAGCAGGCCTCAAAGACCCGAACAAACCGATTGGGACATTTCTCTTCTTAGGCCCGACAGGAGTGGGCAAAACTCAATTAGCCAAGAAGATAGCAGAATATATGTTTGACTCACCGGATAACATTGTACGTATCGATATGAGCGAATATAACGAAAAGTTTACCGTAAGCAGGCTGATCGGTGCGCCTCCGGGATATGTGGGATATGATGAGGGTGGACAGTTAAGCGAACAGATTAGAAGAAAACCCTATTCGGTAGTACTGCTCGACGAAGTGGAAAAGGCTCATCCGGAGATATTTAATATTTTACTGCAAGTGCTTGATGAAGGAAGACTGACCGACAGCAACGGCAGATACATTGACTTTAGAAATACAATTATGATCCTGACTTCCAACATCGGAAGCCGAGAGATGAAGGACTTTGGCGGAGGTGTCGGCTTTGCGGTCAGCTCGGCGGAACTTAACCGCAACAACAAAAGTATTATCAACAGGGCACTCAGCAAGGTATTCTCCCCCGAATTTCTGAACAGGCTGGATGACCAGATATACTTTAACACTCTCTCAAAAGAAGACATCTACAAGATAATTGATATTGAGCTTAAAGACTTGCTGCTAAGAATCAATCAGATGGACTACACACTTACAATCTCTGTGGCGGCAAAGAAGTTTATTGCAGAGGTGGGATATGATCCTAAGTTTGGAGCCCGTCCTTTGAAACGCGCTATACAGAAGTATGTGGAAGACCCTGTATCTGAGGCAATTATTGAGAATACAACTTTCGGCAAACAACTTCAACTTGTAATGAATGAGGACAAAAATGATACGGTTGTTATAAAAAAAGGCCGTGACTTGCAGGGAGACATTGATATTGCAGTTAACCATTCAATTGATTAATGTGAAATCAACCAAATAAATTATATAAATATGAAATTACGCTTATTTGTAATCGCAGTGGCAGCTCTTACACTGAGTTCTTGCTGCAACAAAAATGTTGAAATTGTCGGATCATGGGTCAAACCAAATCCTATCGCTTCAGACCAGGTACAGGGAGTCACTCTCAATGAAGACGGCACTGCCTCTTCTATCAATATGGCCACCCTCCGCTATCAGTCATGGTCCCGTGAGGACAACGTGCTATATCTGACGGCAGAAAGCGAGGGCAGCGGTGAGCCTTACACAATGACAGTTAAATACGAGATTGCCAAACTCAGTAAAGACTCTTTAGTACTTGATGGCGGAGACTACGGCATATTACGCTACAGCAGACAGCAATAGCCTTCCTGCATGGACGAAACAGAAGCTGCCAGGCCATGCTTGCCGGCTACAGCCCTATTCACAAATAAAGCGCTGAAATTCAGCGCTTTATTTGTGATCCCTCAGGGGCTCGAACCCTGGACCCCAACATTAAGAGTGTCGTGCTCTACCAACTGAGCTAAGAGACCAAATCGGGCTGCAAAAATAGAGTTTATTTTGCTTTTAACAAAAAAATAGTTTTTATTTTTTCAATAAAAGTACAAATAATTCAAAATAGCGTAACTTTGGGAGCTAAATCTTAATAATAGAAAACTATAAAACAGACAGGTTATGTATAAAGATGGAAGTTTATACGTCGCACATTCTGCGAACGGCCCAATATCAATAGTGGGCAAAATGGCTAACAGACACGGGTTAATAGCCGGCGCAACAGGTACCGGAAAGACAGTATCTCTGCAAGTATTGGCTGAAACATTTTCTCAGGCAGGCGTGCCTTGTTTTATGGCCGATATGAAAGGAGATCTCTCAGGGATCAGCCAGGTCGGAAAGATGAACGGCTTCATTGAGAAACGTTGCGCTGAATTCGGTATTGAAAACCCTCCATTTGCAGGCTGCCCGACCAGATTTTTCGATGTATTCGGGGAGCAGGGACACTGTATGCGCACAACCGTTTCAGCTATGGGGCCGCAGCTGCTCTCAAGACTTATGGAACTCAATGAAGTCCAATCGGGAGTGCTGAATGTAGTTTTCCGCATCGCGGACGATGAGAACCTTCTGCTCATTGATCTGAAAGACTTGCGTCTTATGCTCGACTTTGTCGGCAAAAATGCCTCTCAGTTTACTACAAACTACGGTAATATTTCAGCCGCCAGCGTTGGAGCCATTCAGCGAGCACTGCTTGCAATTGAAAGCGAAGGTGGAGACAAGTTCTTTGGAGAACCTGCCTTTGATGTAACTGATCTTCTTGATACAGTCGGAGGTAAAGGAGTAATGAATGTCCTTGCAGCCGATAAACTTATGCAAAACCCCAAGCTCTATTCGACATTCCTGTTATGGCTGTTGACAGAGCTTTATACTCGGCTTCCGGAAGTGGGAGACCTGCCCCTGCCGAAACTAATATTCTTTTTCGATGAAGCTCACATGCTGTTTGAAGGCACTTCAAAAGCCCTTGTGGATAAGATAGAACAGGTTATCAGACTCGTTCGCTCGAAAGGAGTGGGCATCTACTTCATCACTCAGTCTCCTACCGATATTCCTGTTGATATCCTCGGCCAGCTCGGAAACAGGATTCAGCACGCACTCAGAGCATTCACTCCAAAGGATCAAAAAGATGTACGCGCTGCAGCACAGACTTTCAGAGTCAATCCTGCCTTCAAGACGGAGGATGCAATTATGGAACTCGCAACGGGAGAGGCTCTTGTCTCATTTTTGGATGAAAAAGGAGCCCCATGCATTGTTGAAAGGGCAAAGATACTGTTCCCTCTAAGTTCAATAGGTGCAATTTCCGAAGGGCAGAGACTTGACATTAGGAATCAGGCTCCGAACAGCATAAAGGCATACGACAAAGCGTTCGATAGAGAGAGTGCTTATGAAGTACTGAATGCTCATTACGAAAAGGCTCAGAAAGAGGCGGAAAAAGCTCAAAAAGAAGCGGAGAAGGCAGAAAAAGAGGCTGCCAAAGAGAAAGCAAAGTCTAAAAAGACGAAATCAAGCAAGAAGAGCGGGATCTCTCGAACTATTTTCGGAACGATGGTCGGTGCAGTTGCGACGAGTTTTGCCCGCAGCATGGGAACTCAAGTTGCAAAGAATATCGGCAAGAAGAGTACCACAAAAAACAGTACGAAGAAGTCAACTACAAGTTCAGCGAGCAAAGCAGCAAAGTCTGCCGCCAACGCTGCAACACGCACGATTACCAACGAGATCCTGAAGGGTCTGCTAAAATAATTTTCGACCTTCCGACATGCTGGTCACTCTTCAGGGATGCCATTGTCTTGCTCTGTAAGCACGATACATCGGCGATGTTGCGTCAGTCCGACAGGACGCCCTCAGCACAAGGTAAAAAAGCACGGAACTTCGCGCTGAGCTTCATTTTTTAACGGAGAGAGAGGCTGCAAGGTGTCTGCGATGTAACCTGTTTGCCTGAAATTGCTTTTTGCAAACTATTTGGTTATTATAGTTATCGGGACTATATTTGCGTAATAAACGTGTAATGCAACAAGCAATAAAACGTGTTTATATTTGACGACAAACAAGTGTCAAACAACAGAAATACTTAATGCTCTAAAATAATTTGAAGCAATGGCATCAATAGCTGAATTATTAGCCACGTCTTTGACCGCACTCAAAAAAGTGCAGCAAGGTGGTGATTATATGATTATAAAAGGTGGAGAGTTATCGCCCACTCATATGAAGCGACTCATGGCGAATAACTTCTTGAAGCCTATAATAAAAGGATGGTATGTAGTTACAGATCCAATGGCTCTTCCCGGTGATACTACAGCCTGGTATGCTTCATTCTGGAACTTCATTGTTAGATATGCTACCGAGCGTTATGGCAATGATTGGTGCTTATCTGCCGAACAATCATTGGCCATTTATAGTGGGTCAACGACTGTGCCTGCGCAAGTTCTGATTAGAGCTCCAAAGGGGAATAATAATGCCATTCAACTGATTCCACCTACTTCAATTTTTAACCTCTCGGCAGAGCTGCCATCTGTAATTGATCACAGTAATCAATTGGGGCTAAATCTATATCCGCTTGCCGAAGCCATTATTGTCGCTACTCCTTCAATGTATAGCAATGACCCACTTACGATGCGCACGGCATTGGCAATGGTAAGTGATGTGTCAGGTATTCTCAAAATATTGGTAGATACGGGACAGACTATCCGTGCCGGAAGAGTGGCCGGAGCCTTTCGTAATATCGGGAGAGGAGATTATGCCAATGAAATTATCAGCACGATGAAACGAATAGGATACGATATTCGTGAAGATGACCCGTTTGCGGAGGTGGTAAAAGTTAGTTTATCACCGTCTCCATACGCTACTCGGATAAGATTGATGTGGCACAATATGCGAGAGGATGTTTTGAGTAACTTCAATCGTCAGAAATCAAATCTCTCTGCAAAAGAGTTTTTGAAACAGATGGAAGCACAATATAAATTGGATGCTTATCACTCCTTGTCAATCGAAGGGTATCAAGTTACAGACGAGTTGATAAACAGAGTCAAAAGAGGAGCGTGGAAACCAGATGGCGACGATGTGGATTCAAAGAATGCACTTGCAGCTCGTGGCTATTGGCAAGCATTTCAAATTGTCAAGAAGAGTGTTTCGGAGATATTGAACGGTACGAGCAGCGCAGAGGTGGTTCAACGTGACTTATCGGTATGGCACAGCGAGATGTTTAAGCCGTGCGTTACAGCCGGTATTATCAAACCGTCCGATATTGTCGGTTATCGCTCCAATCAGGTCTATATTCGTAATTCTATGCACACGCCTCTGAATCCCGAGGCTCTTCGTGATGCGATGACTACATTGTTTGAATTGCTGCGGGAAGAACCAGAAGCAAGTGTTAGAGCCGTATTGGGACACTTTGTCTTTACCTATATTCACCCATATATGGACGGCAATGGTCGTGTAGGGCGATTTTTGATGAATACAATGTTGGCCTCAGGCGGATACGATTGGTTGATTATTCCGGTCGGGAAGCGTGATGAATATATGGCAGTCCTTGAAAACGCAAGTGTAGAAAGTGACATAGTACCTTTTACAAGGTTCTTATCAACAATTTAAAGAACGAGGAGGCATCGGCACTCTACTTTAATACTTTGTCGAATCTACAATAGTAGAAATTTAAAAAGCTTTATAGCCGGGCGAAAACAAACACCGGATGCTGTCAAATCTACAATAGTAGAAATTTAAAAAGCTTTATAGCCACGTAACCCCTATGAGCATCTTATTTTTATATCTACAATAGTAGAAATTTAAAAAGCTTTATAGCTGCGCGCGACGCGCGAGGGGTACCACCTGTAGCGCTCAAATAGGTACCGCCAGTAGCGGGCAAATAGGTACCGTCTATAGCGCGCAATAGGATACCGGTTCAGAGCCTGTAATTTTATAAAAATAAA
>JAQUYF010000057.1 GCA_028691975.1 Bacteroidales bacterium
CTATTGTTTTTAATGGTCTCTTTAAGATCAGATTCTACAGAAGAAGTAATGTTATCAATAAATTTCATTAATTAACTTTTATTCAGTATATTATATGCATTACTTGTCCAGCAACCATATAGCCCAGTCAGTCAAAGGTAGTGGGCAGCAGAGTAAGCCGTCGTTGGTTTTGAGATTGTTCATTGACAATCTAATTCTATGTTTAGGTTCATACTTTTTCGTATAGACAGATAAGTTTTTACTGCTTATCCTTGTTTCGGACTTCACTTCAATGGGTACAATTTCAGTTGATAGTTGTATCAGAAAGTCTATTTCAGCTTTGTTGTCAGAGCTCCAATAATACAACATATCATCACTTTTGGGAATTAAAGACTGTAAAACAGCATTCTCAGCAATGGCTCCACGAAATTCGGTGTATATCTCACTGCCTGCCAAAATTACTTCCGCGGATAATTTTGCAAGGCGCCGCAACAATCCACAGTCGCAGGCATATATTTTAAACGTGGACGAATCGGCATAGCCGCTTAATGGGATGGCCGGTTTACTGATGTTGTATGTCTGATATATTATACCAGCGTCTTTGAGCCACAACAAGCTGTCTTCATACTCTCTGGCACGTGCTCCGCTCTTCACAACATTGTAGAAGAACTTTTTATTCTCTTTTGCAAGTTGCGATGGCAGCGAGTGCCATATAGAATGAATTCGGGGGATGTTTTTAGGTTCGGCACATTTGGCAAAATCCAATTCGTACATATCAAGGATATCTTGCAGAATCTTATCTACCGCTGTCATTCCGCTATTTTCCAATAGTGCGACCACCGCCTCAGGTATGCCTCCACAGACAAGATAGCGTTTGTATTCTAAGGAAAGGCGACTTAATATGATTTCCGGCAATGGTTCAGTGGACATAAGTGAATTTGCATATTCCCATGTTAGATGGTCAGCTGTGTGCAAATATTCTTGAAATGAAATTGGATACATTTGCATTACATTTACTTTTCCCACAGGGACAGTCATTTTCTTTCTCTTGACAGCAATTCCTAAAAGAGAGCCGGCCGCAATGATGTAGTACTGTGGCGCATGCTCACAAAAGTATTTCAAGGAGTTAAGAGCTTCTTCGCACTCCTGAATCTCATCGAAGATAATTAAGGTCTTTTGCGGTAGGATAGGTACATTTACATAGAGGGCGAGTTCTTTTAAAATACGCTCCACATCTTTTGTTGCGCGAAAGAGGGCTTTTAATTCCTCCTGTTCATCAAAGTTGAATTCGGCAACATAATCGAAATATTTTCTGCCGAATTCACGCATAGCCCAAGTTTTTCCTATTTGTCTTGCTCCTTTTAGCAGAATAGGCTTACGGTTATTGGAGTTTTTCCATAGTACAAAGCTGTTGATAATGTCGCGTTCTAATTGCATGATTCACTTATTTTGTGTCAATTTGGTGAAAATTATCACATAATACGCACTTATTGTTGGCAAATATACAAATTAATGAAGGAATATAATGTAGATTATACTAAATCTGGCTTTACAGTAAGAGGTTAAAGATTTCAGTAATATAGCAACCTATACAAGGCAATGTACCTCAGAAGTATTTTGCAGCACTTTGTGGTGTACATGGTTATTGTGAGGACGCTTACTGCCTGTTTGCCTGTTTTATGTCCATAATCGAGATATGCTCGTTGCGTAAGCGCGCGTTCGGGTTTATCTCTCCAATTCTTAGCAGAGGGTCATCACTCTTGTTATTGAACTGAATGGCCACGACAGCACCTGAGGATATGAGCGAAGAGATGTCTGAAAAGCTTAAAAAAGAATCAAAAAAATAAATTTGCTTAAATATTATTTGCGAATTATTTGCAATTGTAAATAATTCGCATTTACTTTGTGCCGAAAATAGTAAACAATGGAGATTAGAAACAAAATAAAGGCTTCAGGGCTAAAGGCAACTCCGCAAAGAAGGTTAGTGTATCAAGCTATGCAGAAGTTTGGTCATGCCTCTATAGATGAGGTCGTTGCGTTTGTACAGTCAGTGACTCCCGACATGCACATATCAACTATTTATCGAATTATGGAGTCGTTTTGTGAGGTGGGATTACTGTCAAGGATATACAATTCGGAAGGTAAGACTTATTTTGATATAACCCCCACAGAACATCATCATTTTTTTACTGAAACAGGTGAGATTGTGGATTTTGAAGACAGAGAGCTGACCGCATTGATAAGGGAGAAATGCAAAAATAAAATTGGTGATGGACAGACGATTAAAAAAGTCTCCATTCAAATAATGGTGGCCGAAAAAACAGATTTACCAGTCATTTAAATAATTACAATTATGAGAAGTATTACAAAAATCGATTTGCAGTATGCACACAGATTTTACGGTTTCCAGGGTGAAGCCCAATATCTGCATGGACACACTGGAATTTTAACCATCGAAGTTGAAGACACTATCAACAAGGGGGTTAATATGGTCTATCCATGTAACGAAATTCAAAAAGTTGCGTGGGATGTCTTGAAAAATTTTGATCACGCTCTTATTCTTCGTTCAGACGATCCACTTTTGCCTGCTATCCTGGGAGTATATGAGGCTCAGGGTATTAAAAACGGACATCCTCAAAATAAGATGAAAGGCGAGGCTTTCAAAACCGAGCTTGCAACAGCTTATCCTGACTGTCGTATTGTTGTTACAAAAGAAACAATGACAGTAGAGGGTATGATTAAAATTGTTTATGAACTTCTTAAAGATAAGCTTAATATAGCAAAACTTACCTTCAGCAGTGGTGTTAATTGCGCGTCAGAGGAGTTTGTAACAAAGAACAAGATCGAAAGATGTCCTCTTTGCGGCATAGCTTTAAACGAAGACGGAGTATGTCCAAAATGTGGCTATAAGAAGAAATAGCTTCGCGGACCTGTATGAAGCAGTATCTGCCGCTGCGAAGTGCTGATTAAAACCACATTGAGCAGCCCATGCAGATGGCAGAATATTCCGGATCATAATATGGTGCGGCTGCCAGGGCGTATGTATGGTTGTCCTTGTGACCAAAAAGTAGCCGTTGCAGAGGTGGATACACCCAGTACGCAATCCGAGTGCTCAAAATACCTATTCCGGCTCCTGCCAGCACATCGGAAAGATAGTGTGCGTTGTTGTAAACCCGCAGCAGAGCTACTCCTGTTGCTACGGCGTAGCCTAAATACCCTATCCATGGGGCAGTATCCCGGTATTCCAAGTACAAAAACTCTGCTCCCATAAAAGCAGTGGCGGTGTGCCCTGATGGAAATGAGGTGTGTGACAAGCCGTTAGGTCGTAATCGTCCTACTGATGTTTTCAGCACGTTTACCGATATTCCCATAATCATATACGAGGTGGCCAGCAATATCGTGCGGTCGCAGAAGTTATGTTGTCCTTTTATTCCGGCTAAATTAAGTCCGTATACTGTAACAACAGGTGCATACTGCATATAGTCATCAATATGCGCCGGTCGGCTGCCTGCCATTGATTGTTGCAGTTTTGTGTCCAAGTCGTTCGCTTTGCTGCAATAGAGTGGAATTGTGCCAATCCCGATCATTGCTGCCGGTGCAATGATCTGTTGCCATCGGAAATAATGTGTTGAGTCGCTTTTAAATTGCGCCGTGACTTCCAACGGCACTGACATCATCACAATAATAATGCATATAACGAGCGCGTTACAACGCTTCATCATATTTAATTTCATTATTATGTTTTTTCTTGCCATTGTGCCCGAATCGATAGCTGATACCGATATAGAAGGTGCGGGGAGTACGACGTTTTTGCACCCGTTGGCTTATTGTCGGGGTATCAATGACTAGTATGCTTTTGTATGAATCAAATATATCGGAGCAAGTGGCAGTGAAGGAGAGGTTTTGTCGCGGAAGGTCGTATCTGGCTCCCATATTCATAATATATGTGCTCAGTTTATGACCTTGTGGAGTGAGTACTGATGAGTTATAACGGGTGTTAAGCTGCAACATCAGGTTTTTGACAACCGTAAAATTTGCATTTGCGGCCACGTACCAGGCAAAAGCACTTTTATGGGCGGAATATCCAAGATCGGATGCATCTATCGTGTTGTAGAACAGATTGGAGCTGATATTGAAGTTGCACCAGCGTCCAAATGAAGAGTTGATTATCAGCTCTGTTCCTGCCGCACTGCTTGATGATAGATTTTCTTTGGTGGTTTGCATAATGCTTCCATCCAATACGTGTGTTATTTCTGTCATCTTGTTGAACGTGTAGCGGTAGTATGGGGTAACGATCAGTGTCGTTACCCCACTTTTGTACTGCCATCCAAATTCAATTGAGTGAATTTTTTCCGGTTTGAGATATGGATTCCCCGCTTTAATGTTGTAAGGATCCTGGTATTCCGGAAATGGATTCAGATCGTCTCCTTCGGGACGATTTACGCGTAACGAGTAGTTTAACTGAAATTCATTGTTCTCTCCTGCCTTGTATGCAGAGTGTAAGGTAGGATAGAGCATAAAATAGTTATCTCGTACGACTTGAGAAAGAGTGAGTAGGTTTGATTTAATATATGATTGTTCGCCACGCAGCCCCGCCATAAACGAAAAGCGGTTGAATGTGTGTTCCCATGTGGCATAAAGTGAATGTACCTGTTCGTTGAAGAGAAAGTCGTTGCTTTTGTCGCTGTTCTTTACCCATACAGATCCAACTAAATCTTCCGCATAGTAGCGCATATCGCTCTTGTCAAGTTCGGCTTCATAGCCGGCTACAAGACTGTTTCTCTCATTAATACGGTTAGAATAGATGACCCGTACGAGATTTTCGTAATTTCGCTGCTTGATAAGGGTATTGTCTGCTGTCTCGGGAAAAACAGGAACAGTGTAACTATTGGTATAGTGATTGTCTTCCACTTCATTCTGTATTGCGTATGTATAGTCAATAGTCAACGTATGCTCTTTGCCAAATGTATGGGTATAGGCTGCGGCACCCTCGGCTTCCTGCTGCCGCTCGTTGTCAAAGCGGTGGCGCACATAATCCTTCTCGATGACAGAACTGCTCTGTTGCACCAGATGGTTATCTTCGGTACGCGGAAAGGTCATAAATGTGCAATTGCCGTTTACCTCAAACGCATCTTTTGTGGTTGGTCTCCACTGAATACCCAATCCTATTATGTGCGAATGTGATGGGGCTTTGCTGACAGTATTCTGTATTACGTGAGTTTGATGTCCTGTCGCAGCGTCGGTCAATGTGCGCTCATTGTCTGTCCACCTGTCGCGACGATCGGCACGGTAGCCGTACGAACCGTTAATGCCGAACTTGTCTGTTGTCCAGCCAAGTGACACACCACCGTTGTAGCGTCCCAAATTACCCACATTGGCCTGTATATTGCCGTCCAGTCCACTTGGGCGGTCTTTTTTCATTATCAGATTGATGATACCTGAAGTTCCGTCTGGCTTGAATTGTGCAGAAGGATTGGTAATGACCTCTATACGTTCGATAGACGAAGCAGACATCTGTTGCAGGACGGTACCTCGGTTAGTACCACGCATCATTACTGATGGCTTGCCATCAATGAGTACCTGTACATTTTCGTTGCCTCTCAGGGCCACATTTCCCTCGACATCTACCTGTAGCGATGGCACGTTCTGTAACAGATCGCTCACGGCACCGGAGGTGCTTGTTATATCGGAACCAACATTGAAGATCTTTTTGTCGATGGTCTGAGAATACGTCGAACGACGGGTTGAAACCACTACTTCGTCGAGTACCTGACTTGAATTGTCAAGGGTGATAGTCCCCAACTTGATTAAACGATTCTCGTTGCTTATGATTATTTGGGAAGATGTATAATCGGAATAACCGATGAAGCTGCATAGGATTGAATAGGAACCGTATTTAATACCGGTGAGTGAGAAGTTCCCGAGTGAATCGGTAATTGTACCGGTGATTATTTTTCCGCCCGGATATTCCAGCAGCGCAATGGTTGCATATTCTATTGGCTGATTGCCATTTTTATCTGTCACAGTGCCACTTATACTCCCTCGATTAGTTTGAGCAAATGCAATATTTCCGCACATCAGGGCGGTGATAAATAACAATAATATCTGTCTCATCATTAAAACTTTAGTCTTTTACGGCGACAAAGCTATTGTGTGATTTTGCAGAAATTTAGAATAGACTGTTATAAATCTCTATTATTGTTAAACCTGACAACGAAATGATGCAGGTTGTCAGAGTAGTGATACTCTATTGCCCAATTGTGATAGTTACATACTGCTTTGACGATAGAGAGTCCTATGCCGTTGCCGCGGTTTATGTCGGATGAATTGTTAAAACGATCGAATAAATGTTTAGTATTCAACGCTTTTCCTAAAGCTGTATTGGCTATTTCAAATTGTTGAAATGAGCAATTGATGAGGATCCTGCCATCTTGGGGCGTGTTGCGTAAAGCATTTACCAGCAAGTTGTTAATCATAATTTCCGTAAGTGCACAATTGGCTCGTATCAGGCAATGATCAGCCATGTCACAGGAGATGTTGTGCCGGTGATATAAATTTTCACACGTGGCGATATTTTCATTTATCAGACCGGATACATCAACATCATCGTCTGTGTGATATTGGTTGTTGTCCATTTTAGCCAGTAGAAGAAGGTTGCGGTTGAGCCGTGCCATACGATTTCCGGCTACGTACATATCATGCACTATATTGAGCTGCCGCTCGCCGAGATCTTCCTGCATTAGCAAATCCAGTTTGCTCTGAATGACAGCCAGAGGAGTTTGCAACTCGTGAGAGGCATTTTGGGTAAATTCTTTCTGACTCTTAAATGTGTTGCGATTGCGGCACATCAACTCGGTAAGCGCGCTATTCAGCGTAGTGAACTCCTGAATATCCGTTGACTTGAATTGGGGAATTTCATCTTTATTGAGGTCAAACTTCTCAACTTTGTTCATCGTGTCATAGAATGGTGTCCACAAATGTTTCGATACGAAACGCATGGTGACTACCGATGCCACGCTCAGTACCACAACGATCAGCCCGAATTGAATCATCACGCCGGCCATGATATCCTGTTCCAAATCTGACGGTGTAATATCCTCTCCGCTCTGCATGCTTTCAACCACATCCACCATCTCCTCTGCATAGTAGTGTTTGGTGAGGACATAGAATAATGGCGTACAGATCAGTAGAATGACGACCGTACAGCCGACAAACCACCACAAACTTTTATTGGTCAAACTTTTCATTCTTCCCATTTATAACCTGTTCCGTATAAGGTCTTTATATGTTCCGCACAACCTGCAGCAGACAGTTTCGCTTTCAGATTTTTGATATGCGCATACACAAAGCTGTAATCATCCATCATATCGGCCATATCTCCGCTCAGATGTTCGGCGATAGCACTTTTTGCCACAACACGGTTACGGTTTTCAATCAGAAACAAAAGCAACTCATACTCCGTTTTTGTAAGATCCAGCACATTATTTTGACAGTGAACCTGTTTGCCCAACAGGTCAATAGTCAGACCGTCGAGATGAAGATTATTATCATTTGAAAAGTTTTTGCGCCGCATTAAGGCAAAAATACGCATACTCAACTCCGGCAGGCTGAATGGCTTGGCAAGGTAGTCATCGGCACCTGCTTTCAACCCTTCAACCTTGTCGCCGACAGCATCTTTAGCCGAGACTATGATTACTCCTGAAGCGAGATTATGCCGCTTAATCTCGCGCAAAATATCCAATCCGCTGCCATCCGGCAACATCAGATCGAGAAGAATGCAGTCGTATTCGTAAACTCCTATTTTATCGAGAGCATCATTGTGGGAAAATGCTTGTTCGCAGAGGTAATCCTCCCGTGCAAGGTAATTGGCTATACTTTCCGACAGTTCCCGTTCATCTTCTATGATAAGCAATTTCACGTGACAAAGTTATGTAATGTCGACAAATATACCCTTCAATTTTGTAGATATTCTGAATTGGTCCGGCCGGTATCCGTACAGGAAGCGACCGTGCCGCGTGTGTGGCTGTTTTGGAAAATTGGTAAACGTTGTTATTCCAACGCCCATCGCAGGTCACTCTGAGACGATACCATAAGGTTATACTTCCTTATACCCGGGTAGGGTCGAAAGAAATGTATACTTTCCGCTCCTCAGGATTGATGTTTACGGTAAATTCACGTGTATAAGAAGTTGCATTTAATGTTGCTCGAAACGATTTCTCATCAGCTGGATAAAGAATATTAGCTTCCTGATGCGGCCATCCATATTTCGGCTTTTCGTATATTCCATGCTTTGTATTGGCAATGCAGTTGGCATCACAGAATGACTTGATTTGCTTCCAACATAAGGAATCCGTACAATGCATTGTGCTAAAGGAATATGCCGCAATCATATTTATAGAGTATAGAATCATTTCTTAATTCGTATGATTTTCCTGTACAAGGCCCCTCCACTTACTCCAATAGCTGCAATACACATGAGCAATATGCTGATTTGTTGATGATTCTGTTTCCATTTGGACAGAAGGATAAAGAAGTCCATCCTTTAATGGTGCCGAGAGATCCAGGTTCTTCAACTGATAGATTTCCTGCAACTCCTTTTCCTTGAATATGAACTTTCTAAAGGCGTATTCACCATGCCAGAATGCCGGCATCACAGTTGTCGAAGTCATACGCATATAAACCTGCCAAGCCGACATTGACGTTGGAAGAGCATGTATATATTTTAAGATATCCGGATCTTCGTTATCGGCATTATCATAGATAAAAAAGTCTGACACGTCACCTCTTTCAGAAGTCTTTTGATTGGCGAGTCTTATTCCGAGATGACAGCCTTTTTCCAACTCGAGAGAATATCAACATCTGAAGATTTCTGACTTGTCTTTGATGCCATTTGTTTCAACAACACTCGATATTAAGATATCGTGGTACTCAATGCCTTGATCGGCAAATATATTGGCTGTTGCGGGTATATCTTGCCCGGTTGCATTATCTCCCATCGCATCATTTCCTTCTTTATCAAAGACCGGTTCTTCGATTCGATATTTTGCTTCCGCAAAAAATTCTATCACCTTGCTACATTTTGGGCAGATAGACACTTGACCTTTGTAACAATCTATCCCCTGTTTTAAATCAGCCTCGTACCAGTCAAGCGTTTCGGATTTTGCACCGCACGAAAAACGAGGTATTCTATTCCCTTTAATTATCGGTGCATCATTTTCCTCTCTTAGAGGTTCCAAATGCCTTTTAATATAGTTGTAACTGAAAGGATAGTCTCCCACAAGATCGTCGTGATACGCACACTTTTCATCTGAGAAATACCGGCTTGAAAGCAGCTTCTTATTAATAATATTACCGTTCATCATAAACAGGACAACCATAGTATTCAGTTGCAGACACGAATTATAATTGTAATTGCTGTGTTTAACTTCAAATTCAGTAACCTTCTTTGTTATAACGTAACGTTATCTCCAGCTATTCCAGTATTCGGAAACATTATCTTTCCCTGTAATGGTTTCACGCGCACACAAACGTATCAGAATAGCCTACATCGAGGCAGCCAGAAAACGTCCGGAGGAATTTAAAAAGAGACTGAATCATTTCATCAGTAAAATACGGAACAATCAATTAATCAAAGGATTCGGCGGAATAGAGAAGTACTACTGAGGGCGTCAACATAGATTAAGATTTAAACCTTAAATCTTAGCTTTTGCAATAAACAAAGAATTTAATAACTTTGCTTGCGCGGGCCTGATAAAGGTTCGCTTTTAACAAAGCCATATTGTGGCGTAAGATTTATTGAGGAGGTAGCTATGGTTCAATCATTAATGGCTGAAGATTCAGCTAACAGAAATCCGTTTTTTCTAAAAGAGCAGCGTTGTGAATTACTTTTTGCAGGTGGAGGGCCTTATTGGCACCTGTGCACACCGGGGCATCTGACGGAAATTCTCTTCCGGAGTGAAGCACAATTAAAATTAGGAGTCAATATAATTGCAATTTGTGCAGCAGAATGCAATATTGAGATCATCACAGATTCCATTATGAGCAATCATATTCATGTTGTCATCAGTGGAAACAGGGATGACTGTCAACATTTTTTTGATCTGTTTAAAGGGAGGTTAAAGAGATATTACGCGTGGAATGATGTTTTAATAGATTGGTCGCAGTTTAATTGCAGTTTGCTGCCAATTAATGATTTACGTTCTATACGCAATGAGATAGTATATGTCAACAGGAATGGTTATGTCATTAATGATAAATACACTCCATTTACTTACCCTTGGGGAAGTGGGAATCTATTTTTTAATTATTTTGCGCAACAAATTCATGGTATTCCTTTCAATAGACTCACTTATAGACAAATACGGCATATATTCCATTGCAGTAATATTATTTTACCTGAAAACTACATGGTAAAAGATGAAATGATTTTACCGTCAAGTTATTGCCACTATGAGAAATGGCAGATGTTGTTCCGTGATTCACATCAGTACTTCAACCTGATTTCCAAGAATATTGAAGCATATTGTGAAATATCAAAAATGCTGGGAGATAACATCTTTCTAACTGACGATGAATTATATGCGGCAATAAGCAAATTATCTGTTCAGCAATATCAGGTCAATCAGCCTTCTTTATTGCCGGCCAATGCAAAATTGGAAATGGCCCGTAAGATGAATCGTGACTACCATGCTTCTAATAGCCAAATTCGCCGAATCTTAAAACTCGACCAACAAACTATTGATGAATTATTCCCTTTGAAAGCGAAGAACAGGTGCAAATAGGATGGCTTTTGCACTTGATCCACTTCCAAAGTTAGATCTCCGGTGCAAATCAGAGGGCTTTTGCACTTGATCCACTTCCAAAGTTAGATCTCCGGTGCAGCGTGGAGGCATATTGCACTTGATCCACTTCCAAGGTTAGATCTCCGGTGCAGCGTGGAGGCATATTGCACTTGATCTACTTCCAAAGTTAGATCTCCGGTGCAAATCAGGTGGCTTTTGCACTTGATCCACGTCTAAGGTTAGATCTCCGGTGCAAATCAGGTGGCTTTTGCACTTGATCCACTTCCAAGGTTAGATCTCCGGTGCAAATCAGATGGCTTTTGCACTTGATCCACTTCCAAGGTTAGATCTCCGGTGCAAATCAGTTGGCTTTTGCACTTGATTGCCACCCTTAAGCGAAATGTCCATTGCTTATGCAGGTAATCTTGCAACGCTTTTACCTACAGACGCGCAGAAAAGACACCCCTCACCGCGGGGCTGAAGTGCCGGCCGACCAGTAGGCCATTAATCTTCCGCCATTCCTGTCAGGTTTCCCGTGGAGAAACCGGTGTACAACCTTTCGGCCTTACCGTCTTTCTAACGAAAGATACGGCCTCCGGTTGTCGCCTGATGGCGGTAGGGTTTAACCGGCGTCTTGTCCACACCTGCGATCATGTTCATTGCCATTTCAATACCGGCGTTTTTCATAACCATTTGTTTGCATAGTTTTTGTTGAAATTTGGCGACACAAGATGGAAAGCCAGACGCGCAATAAAGATATTTGATATTTGTAGTACTGCAAATCTCCGGCAACATCGACATCTGAATTGTGGCTGTGGCGAGATTTCCTTTTCGGCATTGACAAATGCGCATTAAATGACATTCTCGTTTCCGCCAAA
>JAQUYF010000058.1 GCA_028691975.1 Bacteroidales bacterium
CCGGGACACGGGGGCTTGTTGGATAGATTTGATGGAGCGCTTTTTGCTATTCCGGCAGTTGTTATATATTTAAAGATGTTTTCTATTATTTGATGAAGTATGAGGAGAATAATTAATAAGGAAGGATATGGAATAATCGCCGTTAACTCTGTGATATGGATAGCTGTGGCTGTCGTATCGCTGTTGTATATTGATTCATTGGCTGTTAAGTCTCTGCTGATAGGACTTTCGGTGATTATGTTCTGTTTTATGTTTACTTTCTTTAGAATACCAAAGCGTGTTCCGGTGATTGACGGTATGGCCGTAGTCTCTCCTGGAGACGGCAGGGTTGTGAATATACAGGATTGTGAGGAGAACGAATATTTTCACGGCAAGTGCCTGCAGATGTCGGTATATCTCAATTTCTTTAATGTACATATTACCTGGTTTCCGGTAGGTGGCAATGTTACCTACTACAAGTACCATCCGGGCAGATACATTTTCGCATGGCATCCCAAATCATCCGAAAAGAACGAACATACTACAATTGCCATGAAAAGTGATTCAGGTCATGATATTATGTTTCGTCAGATAGCGGGTATTGTCGCCCGTCGAATTGTTTGTTATGCAAAGGAAGGGGAACATTTCGCCCAAACCGAGGATGCGGGTATCATAAAATTCGGCTCGCGCCTGGATATCTTTCTCCCTTTGGGAAGTGAGATTCTTGCAAAGGTGGGTGATCACGTTAAAGGTCGGGAGACTGTGGTTGCAAGGTTTCAGAATCCGCAGAAGTAACAGGCAAAGCCTGCAATCAAGCCGACTGCTACATTAATCAGTTTAGCTTTCAAAAAAGAGGATTTGCTCTCCGCCAGCAGTGGCAGAGTGGAGTGGCCGTCTTGTGATATGGAGCTTGACAGCAGCACTGAAAACGGAACAAATCCGCTTGCGAAGAGTGTTACGAAGATCATGTGTGGACCTGATTCGGGAATGATCCCTATCAAGACGGCGAGCAGTATCATGAACGGAATATTGTCCTTAGTCCATGATGCAATATCAAAGTACTGAAGTCCCAACTGTATTAGAAGCAAGGCTCCGAATGTCCAGCAGAATATCGATATCAAGTGCTTTTTGATGACATGGTTCCAAAGATGCTCTTTGATAAAGTGCGTTGGTGCTGTGACAATAAAATAGATTGCAAAGAGACTCAGGACGGCGAATATCAGATTCAACCAATATTCGTCAAGGATGTTGAAGCCGTGGATGTGAGTCTCTTCCGCGTTTACGCTTTCAACTGTCTCGTGTGAAATAGCCTCATCAACTCCGTGGTCATGATCATGCTCCAGCATGCCGAAGGCGAGTGCTACGACAAATGCTCCGGAAGCCAGAAGAAGAACTATTCTCTGCCATGATGGATGGTGAAACAGGTTTTTGATGCTTGATTGAGACTTATCCAACTTTTCGTGAGTGTGAATGTCATCCTCGTGGAGCTCAAACTCTTCGTTACATACGACTTTGGGCTTTTTCCCTTTCTTGTTGAAAAGGTCAACCAGCAAGCCGACAATAATGGCGAGAGCAAAGAGCACCCCTCCAAGTATAAGTGCCTGCTTGGGGATCATTGCGAGCATTACAAAAGCTTCATCCCCTGATGATGCTATCATCATGGCAATCAATGCTCCGAAGCTTAGCAGTCTGTGTGTATAAAGCGAGACTGTGGCAAATCCCCCGATACATCCCGGTATGATACCCAGTATGGCTCCAAGCACTACTTGCCCGAAAGAGGACTTTTGCAACTTTGAAAGCCACTTCCCCTGAGATTGAATGTTGATATATTCAATCATCAGCATCATAATAATAACCAGCCCCGTGATGAGAATGCTGTTTTTCAGCACGTCAAAAAATAAATCCCAACTCATTTTTTATTGTATTTTTCGATCAGCTCCATTGCTGCTGCATACGACTCCAGTTTTCCATCAAGAACAGCCTGCTCATATTCGGGCAGAAGCTTTGCGATTGTTTCGTCCTCATAAAACATATTTTTCAGGGATTCGTTAATACTTTCATACATCCAGAAGCGGGCCTGTTCGTGCCTGCGTTTCTCGTAATAGCCATTTGTCATTACCAGATGGAAATACTCCTCTATTTTAGATAAAATCTCAGGCAGCCCCTCTTTTGTAACGGCAGATGATGTGACGGCTGTCGGTATCCATCCTGACTCTGTGGGTGGAAAAAGGTGAAGAGCATTGGCATATAGGGCTTTAGCCATAGTGGCTTTATCTATATTTGTGCCGTCTGCCTTGGTTATGGCAATGAGGTCGGACATCTCCATGATGCCACGCTTTATACCCTGAAGGTCATCTCCTGCTCCGGAAAGCATTAGAAGGAGAAAGAAGTCGCTCATGGAGTGAACCGCTGTTTCGGATTGACCTACCCCGACAGTCTCAATAAAGATAACATCGTATCCTGCAGCTTCGCACAAAATAATGGTCTCACGCGTCTTGCGTGCTACTCCTCCCAGGGATCCGGCAGTAGGACTGGGACGGATGAAAGCCTTCGGGTCGTTGCAGAGGGTCTCCATACGGGTCTTGTCGCCCAAAATGCTTCCTTTGCTCTTTTCGGAACTCGGATCAATGGTAAGTACCGCCAGACGATGTCCTTCAGCTGTCAGATAACTGCCGAATGCTTCGATAAACGTGCTTTTTCCGGCACCGGGGACACCGGTAATGCCTATGCGCATACTTTTCATTCCTGTAGTATGTTCCCTGCAACGCCGGATGACTTGCTGCGCTACAGTTCTATGTTCCGGCAGAGAACTTTCTACCAGAGTGATGGCGCGGCTCAAAATTGTTATGTCTCTTGCTATTATACCTTTCACATACTCTTCAGCCGGCAAGATGTCCTGTCTCTTTCTATAAAATGACTTGACGTAAGGATTGGTATTAGGCGGCTGCTCAACTCCATCGGTTATGATCAGAGCTGAGTCCTCATTGTTGTAATCTCTGAAGAAATCACCCTGTAGCTTGCTTTTATCCATGTTATTTTACGACATTTCCGGTTATGAAAAGATTCATCATCGGTTTGGACGGGGAGTTTGTTATGAGAGTAAGAATATTTATCACCTCGCCCTCACAGGCTGACGTGTCAAACTTAATCCTGATAGCTCCCTGTTCCCCCGGTTTAACGGTTACAGGGCATTTGGAAAGTAATGTTACTCCCTTTTGCTCGCTCTCAACTTTGTGGATGATGAGGTTATCTTTTCCCTTATTTTTGATATAAAAAGTGTTTTCTACTACCTTACCCTGCTTTACCTCTCCAAACTCGAAGTAACTTTTACTTGAAGCCGGAACTGCCGCACTCGCAACCTGCGCTTTGGTGAGATTGGTAAAATTGTCTTTTATCACACCCTGAACGCGAATAATATCGTCGTATTTCTTGCCGTCGATAATCAACTTTGCCGTCCAATATGCTTTGCCCCAACTTTTCTGCTCCATCAATTGAGTGTTGACTGTGTATGTCAGTTTTGCGATGGACTTCGGAGGAATAGGATTGGGAGTCACATTGATCAGAAGGCCCTGCGACCTCTCCGTGCTCTCTACTTTCATCGGTGACTTGGTAAGATTGGCTATGTCTATGCCGTCTGACTTGGATTCTCCCTGATCAATGTATCCAAGGGGAAGTGTGGTCTTTCGCATACCGAGATTTCCTATCTTGAGAGTATAAAGCTCCGTCACATCTTTCTTCTCTTCATGAGCTATTCCTCTTATTCTCAAAACGACAGGACGACTGATACTTGAGATATAGACTGTTAGATTTTTATCGAAAGGATACGGGCCCTGGTCGTTGCTGTAAACCACTTCTATCGTTCCTGATTCATTCGGTCTGATAGGTTCTTTTGTCCATTGTGGGGTGGTACATCCACAGGACGAAATTATATTGTGGATGACAATTGGCGCTGAACTGATATTTGTAATGTTAAAAGTACATTTGAGTGCTCCATCGGCTATGAGAACATCTCCAAAATCGTGTATGGTTTTGTCCAACTTTATCACTTTGTGCCAATCGGAGGTTTGCTGCTCCTCCTGTGCGTACAGCACTCCGTATGAAAGTGAAAAACAAACCGCTAAAACAATTGATACAACTCTTCTCATATTTTTCAAATATTTTGGCAAAGATATAATTTACTTCATTATTTTTGTCTTAATAATTACACAAATCGAACCAAAAACAAATCAATAATCTATTTATGAACCGTATTTTTAAGACACTTGTACTGTTTACGGCTCTTGTTTGCGTTGTTTCATGCAACCAATACAAGTACGAAACGGTTAAAAATGATCCTCTCAAGGCAAGGATCTACACTTTGGACAATGGCCTGAAAGTCTATATGACTGTAAACAAGGCTGAACCGAGAATTCAAACTTATATTGCCGTTAAAGTAGGAGGGAAGAACGACCCTTCCGAGACTACGGGTTTGGCTCACTACTTTGAACACTTGATGTTCAAGGGTTCGGAACAGTTCGGTACTCAGAACTACGAATTGGAAAAACCTCTATTAGATGAAATCGAACGGCTGTTCGAGGTATATCGTAAGACCACTGATGAGGTTGAGAGAAAGGCTATTTACAGGATGATCGATTCGGTTTCATACGAGGCATCCAAGATTGCTATTCCAAATGAATATGACAAACTTATGGCAGCTATTGGTGCTGACGGGTCAAATGCTTACACAAGTTATGACCAGACCGTATATGTGGAAGATATTCCTTCCAATCAGATTGAAAACTGGGCTAAGATTCAGGCAGACAGATTTGAACATAATGTGATCCGTGGCTTTCACACTGAGCTTGAGACAGTTTATGAGGAGAAAAATATGTCCCTGACTCAGGATGGACGCAAGGTCAGTGAACAAATGCTCTCTTCACTGTTTAAAAAGCATCCTTATGGCACTCAGACAGTACTTGGTACTCAGGAACATCTTAAGAACCCTTCTATTACCAATATTAAGAACTACTATGCCAAGTGGTATGTTCCCAATAATATTGCAATCTGTTTATCAGGTGACTTCGATCCTGACAATATGATTAAGACCATTGACAAGTATTTCGGTCGGATAGCTCCCAACAAGGAACTTAAAAAAATGGAATTTGAACCTGAAGATCCTATTACCGAGCCTGTTGTAAAGGAGGTTTATGGACTTGAGTCCCCAAGTATAACTCTTGCATGGAGAATGCCCGGTGCAAATGATCCTAAGCATACCGTATTATCTATGCTGTCGGACGTTCTAAACAATGGGAAGGCAGGCATTATCGACTTGAATGTAAATCAGTTGCAGAGGACTTTGGGCTGTTATGCAGGCGTTTATGAGTTTGCTGACTATTCTGTTTTCCTTGTTCAAGGACGGCCAAAACAGGGGCAGTCGCTTGACGAAGTGAAAGATATTATTTTTGAGCAAATCAACAAGTTGAAAGCCGGCGATTTCCCCGATGATTTGCTTGAGGGTGTTGTCAACAACACAAAACTTTATTACATGCAATTGCTGGAAAGTAACTCTGCAAGAGCAGACCTTTTTGTCTCTTCATTTATCTACGATATCAAGTGGGCGGACATGGTTGCTACCATTGACGAGCTTTCCAAAGTCACAAAGGAGGATATTGTAGCATACGCAAATGAGAAGTTGGGTGACAACAATTATGCCTGTATCAAGAAAATACAGGGTAAGCCGAATGATGTAATCAAAGTTGCAAAACCTGAGATTACCCCTATCTATACCAACAGAGATACCTCAAGTGCCTTCCTGCGCGAGATTCAGGCTTCCGTTGTGACACCTATTGCTCCCGTATTCGTGGATTTCGATAAGGATTTGGCAAAATTGACGGCGAAGAGCGGTATTCCTGTTCTTTACAAGAAAAATGAGACTAACAATATATTTGAATTGACCTATCTTTTCGATTTCGGAACAAACGAGGATAAAACCGTTTCGAGTGCTTTTTCTTACCTCAATTATTTGGGTACAAGTAAGTTGTCTGCAGCTCAAGTGCAGGAAGAGTTTTACAGACTGGCCTGTTCTTACAGCCTGACGGCTACAAATGAGAGATGTTATTTGGAACTCACAGGGTTGTCTGACAATATGGAAAAGGCCATGGAGCTGATGGAGAGTATTTTGAGCGATGTTCAGGCAGATCCTCAGGCTCTTGCTGCCATGAAGTCAAATGTGTTGAAGAGACGTGTAGATGCCAAGGCTTCTCAACGCAACAACTTTTCTATGTTGACTCAATACGGTATATGGGGTGCAAACAATCCCTCAACAAATGTCTTGTCTGCAGAAGAGGTCAATGCTTTGAGTGATGATGTACTGTTGACTAAGGTTAAAAACTTGAGCAATATCCAACATACTATTTTGTACTACGGCCCTGCAGAGGAGACTGCTGTGGTAGATATCATCAATCAATACCATAATGTAGCTGCTCAACCGGTCAAAATAGAGAAGAATAGGAGTTTTGTTCAGCAGATTACTACCGAGAACAGTGTCATAATAGCTCCTTATGATGCCAAGCAGATATATTTGTCAGCTTTTTCCAACAGAGGAGAAAAGTTCAATCCCGATATTGTTCCTGTTGAGACTTTGTTCAATGAGTACTTCGGGGGAGGTATGAACGCCATAGTATTTCAGGAGATGAGAGAGGCCCGCGGCTTAGCCTATTCTGCAAGTGCAGGTCTGATGAACCCGGATGATCTTGAAAAGAACTATATTATGAGGACATACATTGCGACTCAGAATGACAAGATGATGGATGCTCTTTCGGCTTTTGACGAGATTATTAATGATATGCCTGAGTCAGAGCCGGCTTTCGCTATTGCCAAAGAGGCTTTGATATCAAGATTGCGCACTCAGAGGGTGCTCAAGAGTGGCGTACTGTGGTCTTATGTAGATGCCAAAGATCTTGGGCTTGACTATGATATGGACAAGATTATCTTTGAGAAGGTGCAGAATTATACTCTTGACGATATTGTCAAATTTCAGAAAGAGTGGGTGAAGGGTAGAAAATATACAATTTGCATACTTGGTGATGAGAATGATCTCGATATGGACTCTTTGAAGAAGTATGGTCCTGTAAAAAGAGTATCAACTTCCGATATTTTTGGATTTTAATCAGGAAAGGTATTATATTTGCAATCCGAAATGACCATAACTATTAACAAATAAAATTTAATTACAATGGCTTATAAAATTACTGATAATTGCGCCGCTTGCGGTACTTGTATTGATGAATGTCCTGTTGGAGCTATCTCTGCAGGTGATATCTATAAAATTGATCCGGATGCATGCGTTGAATGCGGTGCTTGCGCAAACGCTTGCCCAATGGGCGCTATCGTTAAGGACTAATCATTAGTCTTTGTGGAGTATCAGTTAGTATTGACTATTGACTGATCGAAAAAGAGGGTGGCTGAAAGTCTGATGACTGACAGCCATCTTTTTTTTGTGTGGGGTGGGCAAGCTCCCCGTTTTCACAGGTATGATGAAAAATAATTGAAGGTTTTTTAGTACTTTTGTCGACTTCGTTGTATTTATTGTATATTAACTTAAATACGGATGTTTTATGCAAAGTTTTAGAAGATTGTCATTTGCCCTGATTCTATCTATTTTGTGCTCTTTGTCAATTTGGGCTCAGAGTGATGAAGGCTACCGGAGTGCAAAAGGGTATTACAAGGATATTTTTATGGATAGCGGGATAATGCTTACTTCCAGAAAAGATCTGCCTGCGGCCCGATATATGGGTCTCTCATACGAAGCCTTTATTTCTGCTACAAATAAGGAAGAAGACCTTTTGACAAGAAAAGACACTGTGCTCCAGACTTTGTTGATTTGCGGCAGCGCAATGGATCAAAATGGCATTTTACTATACCCTGACGGGCAACCTCGTTTTAGAATGATCTACATGAATGGGGGAAAGGCAACTCAACACGGGAGATCACTTACTGATCTTGGGCGTGAAAGGATTCGGGAGTATGTCGAGCATGGCGGAAGTTTTGTGGGGACTTGTGCCGGAGCTTTTAATGCCTCATACGGCATCGCTAAAGATAATGGAAAGCCTCATGAAGGTTACTTGGGAATTTGGCCTGGTTTGACGGCTTCAACCGGACTTTCAAACAGTGCTACAGGTATGTTTGTTGAGCCGGATTCTCCTCTTTTGAAGTACTGTGATTTCGGTGGGGATATGAGGATTGACAGTGTGAGACACAACGGAGGGTGCTATGCATATTTTGAGCAACAATTTCCTGAAGGAACAGAAATATTACTCAGGTATGACGCCGATACGATAAAAGTTAAGAACTCATTCCACAATCAGATCAGTGCATGGGCATATAAGGGAAGTGAAGAAAAGGGGAGAATTGTTTTGATCGGTTCTCATCCTGAAGCTGTTACAAGTGGGGAAAGGCTTGATTTGATGTCCGCTATGATTAGATATGCAATGGATGGGAATGGTAATTGTCAATTGAAAGGGGAGTTGGTAAATGGCAATCCGAGGAAAATGGTGAAGCAGAGCACAGACAATGACCCTGCCTTTACCGCAATCGGAGACAAACAGTATCACCACTTTATGATTGATATACCTCCTCGGACAGAGAAAGTCACAGTTAATCTCGAAAGTATCCCCGGATGGACAGATTATGATCTCTATCTTTGTGCCGGTTATGAAAACTTTGTGTTTATGGATAATGCCGAGTACAAGGAAGTTTCTTTGGGGGTTTCCAAGACTTTGACTATCTTGAACCCTAAAATGGGACACTTATTTATTTCGGTATTTTGTGATACTACCGTCGAAAATGAAACTACTTCCTACGGCATCAATTATGTCGGCAGGACTGATGTGCTGAATGGTGTGCCTTACATTATTACTGTTTCATATCGTTAAAATTCTTTTTTTATGATTAATAAAACATTCTTACTTGCGGCGTCGCTATTATTTTGCCTTTGTTTGCCGATGGCTGCTCAGCCTGATTCTTGCGATGTAAATGATGCTCCAAAGTCTATCGAGTATTTTTTATCTGAGCCGGGCCACCACTTTAACGGCGATATCCCAACTCCATACGAGGCATTGGGTTTTAATGTCGGGGAGCAGTATGCGGACTGGGGCGAGGTTACAGACTATCTTAAGCTACTTGACAAGGTATCCGACAGGGTTTCACTAAAGATGTTTGGGAAGACCTATCAAAATAGAAGATTTATGCAAGTTTACATTACTTCCGAGGCAAATCAGGCGCGTTTACAGCAACTTAGGGAGGAACACCTGCAACTTACTGACGTAGATGCATCCAAATCAGCAGATATCAAGAAGATGCCTGTTGTTGTCGACTTGATGGCTTCCATACACGGCAATGAGGCTTCAGGTGTAAATTCCATATTGGTTTCCGCATATTATTTCACAGCCTGTGAGGACGAGGAGATCAAAGAATTACTGGATAATACGATAATTATATTGACTCCGGGGCTCAATCCGGACGGAATTAACAGGTTTGCCTCATGGGTCAATTCATCAAGAAGTGAGAATTATGTGTCTGACCTGAATTCGAGAGAGTTTAACGAACCGTGGCCGAGCAGCAGGACAAATCACTATTGGGCAGATTGTAATAGGGATTGGCTTTCTGTGCAACATCCTGAAGGAGAGAATGGTGTGAAAATGTTCTTAGAGTGGATGCCGAATGTCGTACTTGATATGCATGAGCAGGGAGGCAATGCTCAGGGGTTCTATTTCAGTCCCGGGGATGATCGGAGAGTCTATTCGGATATACCTGAACAAAACCAGAAGTTGACATTTGCTTTCGCTGAAAATACGGCCTCCGTATTGGACATAGACGGTATTTTTTACTATTCTAAAGAGGGTTATGACGATTACTTTATCGGAAAGGGGGCTGCATACGGAGACATCCTCGGATCTGTTTGCATTTTGCACGAGCAAGTGGCATCCAGAGGCTTTTTGAGACCTACGACATGGGGACCGCTCTCTTTTGCAACTACTGTACGAAACCAGTCGATAGCTTCAATAGGTGTTGTCTTGTCTGCATACAAAATGAAAGACCAACTACTTGAGTATCAGAGGGATTTTTATATCAAGCAGAGAAATGCCGCCAATATTGACAATGTGAAGGGGTACCTGTTCAATTCTATGGGAAACAGAGGGATCGAGTATCATTTTTTGAAAAATATGCTTGCACACGACATAGCAGTCTATAAAACAAGGAACACAGAAGGGTCATATATCATACCTCTTAATCAAAATAAGTACTATACGATTAAAGCGATCTGGCATGATATTACAGAGTTTTCGGACAGTACTTTCTATGATGTTTCGACGTGGACCTTGCCTCGTGCCTATAATTTGGATTATACGGTGCTGAAGTCTGTTGCGGGGCAGATGGGAGAGCGGGTTGAAAAGGTCTGTTTTCCGAAGGGAGGAATAGAAGGTGGAAAGAGTAATGTGGCGTATGCCTTTGAGATGGAGGAGTATTATGCTCCTTATCTGGTTTCCGAGCTTCTCAAGCGAGGGGTGATATTGCGTGTCGCTACGAAGCACTTTATCTGTCAGGCGGATGGGCAGAGTAAGACATTCAATTATGGAACTATTGTCGTTCCGGTGGTTAATCAGCCTCTCAATCCGGAAGCCCTGTATGAGACGGTTGAACAGTTGTCTGAGGCGAGCGGTGTAAGCGTGACGGCTCTAAAGTCTGGTTTTATGCAGAATTACGATTTGGGCAGCCCAATGTTTAAGCATTTAAGGGAACCTAATGTAGCAGTTGTAGTAGGTAGGGGTATGGGTGTACCGGATTCAGGAGAGATATGGTATCTGCTTGATGAAAGGTTTAATTTCAACCATACGCTTATTGACTACTCTGCCATAATCGAGAGCACAGATCTGAGTAAGTACAATGTCATAATCTTCGCAAACGGAACGCCGTCAGGGATGGTAACGCCGTCGTTTTATAGCAAGATAAATGATTGGGTACGTGCCGGCGGTACATTGATTGTTACGGGAAAGGCTGTTGCAATATCCAATAAAGCCAAGCTTACGGACATAGTGTCCACTTCCGGTAAACAGATTCAGGGTGTGATAATGAATTGCCGTATCAAGCGTTCCAACCCTTTGGGATGGGGCTATGAAAAAGAAACGGTGCCTGTGTTCAAAATGTCCTCCACAGTGTATGAGTCGGAGCAATCTTCTGTAATCATGAGTTACAGTGCGGATCCTTATCTTTCAGGATGTATCTCCCGGGCCAATATAGAGAGAATTGCAGGCACACCGGCGGTAATGAACACTAAAGCAGGCAAGGGTAACGTGATATTCATATCGGACGATTTGAACTTCCGTTCTTACTGGTTTGCTACTTCCAAGATCTTCTTAAATGCTATATTGTTTGGTAATTTATAATTGAAAAGTGGATTCTGTAGGCGATAAAGAGAGTCTGTTCAAAGAGGCCTTTGATGAGTATTATGAGCGGTTGGTAA
>JAQUYF010000059.1 GCA_028691975.1 Bacteroidales bacterium
GGAATATCAGATATGAAACAGAGCGTTACTATAGTTGGCGGTGGACTTGGAGGACTTTTTTGCGGAGCTATCTTAAGCAAAGATGGTCTGCAGGTACGGTTGCTTGAACGACATTGTGTAGCAGGCGGAGGTCTTCATACCTTCAGACGTAACGGAATTGAATTTGAGACCGGTTTGCATTATGTAGGAGGCTTCAAAGAGGGCGACATACTGAATAAGATATGTTCTTATCTCGGAATTATGGATAAGTTGTCCTTTAAAGATATGTCTGAGGATTGCTTTGACACAGTGCTGATTGGAAGTGACAACGCCCGCTACGGTATGAGCTGCGGAGTTGACCGTTTTGTGGGCAACCTTGTAACGCAATTTCCTGAAGAAGAGCAGAATATAAGGAATTATATAAGTGCGCTCTATGCTATCTGCGATAAAATACCTCTGAATCGGCTTGAACTCTCCGGTGGTGCCTCTTTTGATGCTTTTGAAGAGAGTGACGTTGCGATAGATGACTTTATCGCAAGATATACTTCTAATAAGAAATTGCAGGCAATACTGGCATGGAATAATATTCTGTACAGCGGACAGCCTCACAAGACGCCGGTCTTTGTGGCTGCACTGATTACAAAACTCTATATTGACGGAGCTACCAGATTTGTCGGCAGTGGAAAACAGCTTGCCGATGCCCTCTGCGATCTTATCACATCCTCCGGAGGTGAAGTTATAACAGGAAAAGAGGTTAATCATATCGAAATATCTAATAAAGAGGTCGAATATCTGTGTACAACTGACGGAAACAGGTACAGTTCGGATTATTACATATTCTCTCCACATCCTCTGAAGATGCTGAAAATGTCCACTGAAAGAGCTTTTTCAAAGGCATTTACATCAAGAGTTGAGCAGATGGAGGACTCTTACTCTATGTTTACCCTCTTTATTGAGATGAAGGAGCACTCTTTTCCATATCTCAATCATAATATTTTCTTCTACGATGATTATGAGTCTATCTGGAATTGCAGCGAATATACAGAGGAAGATTTTCCCCGCGAGATTATGATGATGACACCGCCTGTGACCGGAGATGACAAATGGGCTAAAAAGATGATTATTCACTCGGTAATGCGTTATGACTCCGTTTCCATGTGGGCCGGTACGTCAGTAGGAAAGAGGGGAGATGAGTATCTTGCATTCAAGGAAAGATGTACGGAGAGGGTTATGAATAAGCTGCGAACGATATATCCTGACATTGACAGCTCTGTCTCAAGGATTATCAGTGCTACACCATTGACGGTACGTGATTACCTGGGGACGATTAACGGCTCGGTATATGGTACCGTTTACGACTGTAATCATTACGAAAAAATGTATATGTCCACGAGAACCAAAGTCAACAATCTCTATCTTACCGGCCAAAATGTCCGGCTTCACGGTATTTGCGGAGTGCCCGTGACTGCGATAGAGACCTGTGGCTGCATTGTGGGATTGGAGCACCTGTTGAATAAGATTAATAATGAATAAACTATAACTTGTATGGCACAAATTATAAAAATGGTATTGATTTATCCCAGATGGGAAAAGTTAAAGGGACAGACAACTTTCAATCTGCCGCCTCACGGACCGGTTGTGATGGCCGCTTCACTTCCCGAATATGTGGATGTTTCATTTACCGATGAGAATGTGGAAGAGATTAATTTTGATGAAGAATGTGATTTGGTAAGTATTTCCATGATGCTTTCAACTCAGGTGAAACGAGGGTGGGCTATAGCTGCCGAGTTCCAAAAAAGAGGTAAAAAGGTCATTTTCGGAGGTATTTCCACTATGCTTCATGCGGAAGAGACTGTGGAACATGCGGATTCCATTTTTCTCGGAGAGAGTGAAGGTAGAATGGAAGAGGTGCTAACCGACTGGAAGAATGGAAAACTCAAAAAGATATACAACTACATGAGAGATCAGCCGCCTATTGAATCGGTAGGTCCGGCAAGACGTGATCTCTATAAGAGAGAACTCTATAACCACAAAGGAGTGCAGATGGTGGATCTGTTTCATGCTTCGAGGGGTTGTCGATTCAGCTGCTATCCGTGTGCCGTCTCTTATCTGGGAGGCAGGGTATTTCGCCCGCGTCCAATGGAGAGAGTGCTCGAAGAACTTGCGACTATTGATAACAACAGGCTCTTTATCGTTGATAACTCTTTGGCTCAGAACAAAGAGTGGGAGATGCAACTCTTTAAAGAGATGATTCCTATGAAGAAAAAGTGGATTAGTCACACTATCGAAGATGATCCGAAGATCCTTGATTTGGCCGCTCAGGCCGGGGCATGGTATGTCTATCAAGCCGTGTTTGACACTTCGGACTATATAAAAGAGCGTGTTAAGCGTTATCACGATTATGGTATCGGGGTGGAGGGGACCATACTGCTTGGGCTTGACAACCAAACGGAGGATGATATGAAGAGATTGATTGATTTCCTTTTGGAAATCGACCTTGACCTTGCAGAGTTTACTATTATGACTCCATTTCCTCACACAAAAGGATTTGATGACTTTAAGAGACAAAACCGTATCTTTGACTGGGATTGGGATCACTACAACGCCGGACAGGTTGTTTTTCAGCCGGCAAATATGACTCCTGACAAACTGCAGGATATGTATGACTACGCGTGGAGAACGTTTTATCAGGATGAGTCACAGGAGTCAAAGATGATGAGGCTCTTCACTAAAGTGATGATGAAAGAGATGGATGACGGTACATGGAAGCCGCGTGACAGGTCTCTTACAAACAAGTCATTCGGCAAAGATGTCGTAAGAAATTTTTGATTTGAAAAAGTAGAAAGATATGCATGTTGACGAAAAATATTATGATGAAATCTTCGATTTTGAGGGTGAATGGAATCTTCGCTCCAAGTGCGGATTGAGAATTAAAGATTATGGAGATAGAAAAGTTGTAATTGTGACCGAACTTTATCAGGATAATCCCGGATCATCTATTACTTATGGAGCAGGTTCACTGCTGGAGCAGATTTGTTCAGCCAAAGGGTTGGACTATCGGAAAGTAATCTATCTTGAGTGTAATCCCGATACCGACTCTAAACTCTCTTTTTATGACGAGGAGTATTTTCTTACAGAGTTTGAGATGGTGGATGGAAAGTTGATAAATCCTAAGTATACCAGATTGTCTGACGAACAGATAAAAGAGATTGTAGAAATATGAAAATCAAGAAGATAGTTCTCATCGTACTTTGGATGCTGATGTGTCAGGCAT
Organism: Bacteroidales bacterium; assembly: GCA_028691975.1. GTDB lineage: Bacteria > Bacteroidota > Bacteroidia > Bacteroidales > UBA932 > Cacconaster. The sequence continues at coordinate 3,254 of JAQUYF010000059.1, forward strand.
CACTGTTTTCGCAAGAGAAGATAAAAATATGGGGAGGTCTGCATCCGACTCGGGCGCGTGCGTGGATATACCGTCCTGAGGGCCTGAGCAATCATACTGCTGTAATTATTTGTCCTGGAGGAAGTTATCATCATCTTGGAATATATCATGAAGGACATGATGTGGCGGACGAACTGATAAAGCATGGATTTACGGCAGTAGTACTAAGGTACCGAACAGGTATGTATGGTTATCACTATCCGGCGATGATGGAGGATTTGCAGCAGATAATGACAATAGTCAAGGAGAGGGCTAATGAACTTGAAATTGACAAAATAGGGCTTATAGGCTTTTCTGCTGGGGGACATCTGGTAGGATGGATGGCAGAAAATTATCACAGCCCGAGACCCGATTTTGTAGTTATGGCATATCCCGTAGTCTCTATGGAGGATGATATTGTACATAAGTACAGTCGCAAAAAATCTTTTGACTCCGGTCTATTCTCACAGGTTGAAAGAGCAAATGTCTCTTGAAAAGAATGTTCACAAGTGGATGCCGCCTGTCTTTATCTTCTGTTGTAAGGATGATAATGTGGTGAACCCTGAGAACAGCTTCAGAATGAGAGATTCTCTTTTGGCTCATAATATGCCCGTCACTTCACTCATAATGGAGACAGGAGGACATGGATTTGGCTACATGCCTGAAAAACAGCCATCTTTGATATGGATGAAGGCTTTTTTAGAGTGGTATGATGAATTATTTAGAAAATAGATAAAGTAATGAAACGAACACCGGAAATTGAATATCGCCCGTTGGACGAAATTAAGCTCTACCAGGAGAAAAGACTGGTTGAGGCACTGGATTACCTTAACAGGAACTCCAAATATTATCAGGATGTGTTCAAAAGCAACAAAATAGATATTACCAAGATTCAACGGCTGGAAGATTTGAAATATATCCCTTTGACGGAGAAGTCGGACCTTCAAGTGCGTAATGATGATTTTATCTGCGTTCCAAAGGATAATATAATTGACTATATTACGACTTCAGGTACCTTGGGAGATCCTGTAACTTTTGCAATGACGGATAAGGATTTGCAGAGGCTTGCTTATAATGAGGAGATCTCGTTTGAGTGTGCAGGAGCTAAAAAGGGGGATATCTTTCAACTCATGACAACGATAGATAAGAGGTTTATGGCCGGACTTGCATATTTCCTCGGAATTTGGAAGATCGGAGCGGGAATAATCAGAGTCGGCAACGGCAATCCTGAGCTTCAGTGGGATACAATCAATCGAATCCACCCCGACACTCTGATCTGTGTACCCTCATTTATCATGAAAATAATCAAATATGCCGAGGATAACGGGATTGACTATCGCAACTCAAGTGTTAAGAAGGCTGTCTGTATCGGTGAGAACCTGCGTCAGCAGGATTTCTCTCTGAGTCTGCTAAGTCGAAGAATAAAGGAAAAATGGGATATTGATCTCTATTCAACCTATGCCTCTACAGAGATGGGAGCAAGTTTTTGCGAATGCGAATATGGCTGTGGAGGCCACCACCATCCGGAACTGATTATTTGCGAACTGCTGGATGAACATGGCAACCAAGTGCCGAAAGGAGAGGTTGGAGAGCTGACAGTTACCACGTTAGGTGTAGAAGGTATGCCATTGCTTCGATTCAAGACAGGCGACCTTGCTTCATTTCACTACGAACCTTGTAAATGCGGACGTACTACCATGCGTATCAGCCCTATTCTCGGTAGAAAAAACCACATGATCAAGTTTAAGGGCACGACTCTCTATCCACCTGCAGTCTTTGATGTTTTAGACAACATCCCATACGTTTCCAACTATGTATTAGAGGTTTCTGACAGCGATTGCGGTACAGACGATGTACTTGTCAAAGTTGGAATGAATGGGGTCGTTGCCAACGAAGAGGGGCTGATTAAAGATCTGAAGGATAAGTTTAGAGCCAGACTGCGCGTTGCACCAAATGTGAAGATTGTGCCCGCTTCAGAGCTTCAGCCGGTAATATACCGTGAGTCGCAGAGAAAACCTATCAAGTTTATTGACAATAGAAAAAGAGACGAATAATGAATGACAGATTTGATGACATAAGACCATATACGGATGCAGAACTCCCGGCAGCAATGCAGAGAATTGTGTCGAGTGAATATTTTCCGGCGGTAGTGAACTATATCTACCCTGGTAGCAAAGTAGAGGATATTCAGCAATATTTATTGAGTATCAAGACTATAGAGGATTTCCAACTTCATGTTATGTATGATGTTACAAGACGCATCATTGATAATTCCATAGAGGAATTTACATTTGACGGCTTTGATGCTCTCGACAGAAGTCAGGCCTATCTGTTTGTTTCCAATCACAGAGATATAATGTTAGATTCCCTGTTGCTCCAATATGCTTTGTATTGCAACAATATGACAACCAGTGAAATAACTTTTGGGGAGAACCTTATGAAGCCTTCATTTGTAGTGGATATAGGCAAGTGCAATAAGATGTTTAAAGTCTATCGTAGCGGCAGTATGAGGGAGTTTATGGAACATTCTCAATTGTTGTCCGATTATATTAGAGACCGAATTGTCAACCGAAATACATCTATCTGGATTGCCCAGCGTAATGGAAGAACAAAAAACGGCCTCGATGCAACTGACCAGGGACTTTCAAAGATGTTCTCAATGAGTTCGGATAAAAGCCTTAAGTCATATCAGGATCTGCATATTGCCCCGATGTCGATCTCATACGAGATTGAGCCTTGTGATGGCTTTAAAGCTCAGGAGCTGTATGTTACCAAGATGATGGGCTCCTATACCAAGCAGCCGGGGGAGGATCTGAACAGCGTCCTGACGGGAATACAGCAGCCAAAGGGGAGAGTGCATCTGTCAATTGCCCCGCCAATCACTCTCAAAGACTTTGAAGAATATGGCGAAGTTGCTCCGAATCAGGCACATAAGGTCTTGACGGATATCATAAACAAGAGGATCAAGAGTCACTACAAACTGTTTCCTAATAACTACATTGCCTACGATATGCGTTCCGGAGGTAATAAGTATGCAGCCGAATATAACGTGCAGCAGAAAGAGTGGTTTGAGGAGCATTTTCGCATGGTTCTTGCAGGTTTGCCGGAAGAAAAAGAGGAACTTGAATCGATATTTCTTGATATTTATGCCAATTCTGTAGATTAGCAATAATGAATGTAAGCAGGTTTATAGCACGAAAGATGAGTGATGGTGATGTCGGAGAAGAAAAAGGACGCATCAGCATTATTAGCAATCGTATTGCCTGGATATCGGTTGCAATCAGCATAGCTATAATGATTATTGCCATTGCCGTAGTTTTGGGCTTTAAATCCGAGATCAGAGAGAAAGCAACCGGGTTTATGGGATCCGTAATACTTGTTGCTCCCGGGCAGTCTCCATTGAATGAGCAATATCCATCTTCAGACAGTTTCTCTTGTGCGGGGCGGATTTCGGATTTGAATTACGTAAAGTCTGTGGATGGCGTTGCCTATCGAAGCGGAATTATTAAGAATGACAATCAGATCAACGGTCTTTACTTCAAAGGTGTGGATTCTTTGTATGATCTTTCTTTTTTCGAAAAGTCTCTTGTTGAGGGTAAATTACCTGATTTTAAGGGCAGGGTTTCAAATGATGTCCTTATTTCGCGCAGATTGGCCTCAAGTTTAAACTATAAAGTGGGAGACGATCTGGTAGCTTATTTTATAGGAAATGACGTTAAAGTGCGAAAATTTACCATTTGCGGGCTTTTTGACGCGCAGTTGGAAGATGTGGATAAGACCATGGCCCTGATAGACTTACGGCATGTTCAAAGGCTTAATGGCTGGACATCCAATCAGATTTCCTCTATTGAGGTCAGAATTGATCCTGCGAAAGATATCCCTCAGGCTACTGATGAGATTGAGAACATTCTCTTCTCATTTTCGACTGAAGATGATCCCTCACTTTTTGTTACCTCCATCACAAGGGTTTATGCACACCTGTTTGACTGGCTTACTCTTCTCGATTTGAATGTGTTGATGGTACTTGTACTTATGATTGCGGTGGCAGGGTTTAATATGATCTCGGCTATACTCATCATTCTCTTCGAGAAAATATCCATGATTGGACTGCTTAAGTCCTTGGGAATGAACAATAAAGGGATAGGGAATGTCTTTCTCTACAGAGCGGGACGCATAGTCGGAAAGGGAATCTTATGGGGGAGTGTTGCCGCTTTGGTGATATGCTGTGTTCAGAAATATCTGAAAGTAATCACGCTCAATCCCGATAACTACTTTGTAAAATATGTCCCGATACACATTTCTCTTTTGGATGTGGTGCTGATAGATGCCGCTGCGGCCGTAGTGATAATGCTTATACTTTCCGTCTCGACAATTTTCATATCAAAGATCAGTCCCGACAAGACTATGAGAGTGGAGTAGTCTTACAAAGTCGCGGGCTACCGTATGATTTCTTTGTAGCTCTCATATTTTTCCATGATGGCATTGACATACCTTTTGGTCTCCTTGCCGCTGAAGTTTGGCATTTTGTCGAAGACTTTTACGACTTCGTCCCATTCGTTAGCATTATAACCCAGTGAATCAGCCACATTGCGGCACTCCTGAATTCTTCCTTCACCGGCATTGTAGGCCGCAAGTGCAAATTTGATGACATTGGCGGAGTCCACACCCTCCTTTCTGTAGATGTTGAGCAGATAGTCGATATGGAGAGTTCCGGCTTTGACATTCAAGTCCGGATCATAGATATCATCGATGCCGTAACGTGCTGCGGTACTTTGCTTTATCTGCATCAGTCCCTTGGCGCTTCTGCTGGATTGTGCGCCCATGTAATATCTCGATTCCTGGTAGATAATGGCTGAAAGGAGTCTCCAGTCGATACCGATATACTTGCTGTACTTTTTGACGATGGCATCGTAAGGGGAGAGGGCGTTGGAAAGACCGGATTCGGAGTAGGGATCTATTCTGTATGAACGGAAATATCTGTATGCTATCTGTTTATAAGATTTTCCCTTTTGAAATTCTGCGATCCAGAAATTGACGGCATTTATGGTTTTGCGGTGTTCTTTGGAGACAATCCATACATCATCGCCTCTTATAGGGGTACTAATATATATTTTTTTTCTGTATTCCTCAGGGATAGAGTCTTTCAGGTTGAAGACAAGTATGTCATAATCATTTCTGAGCAGCATTTCCCAGCAATCCGGAGAAGAGATAGGCGGATCTACCGTTACGGTGCTGTTGTTGTAATCGGCAAATATTCTGAGTAACTCATAGTTAAAGCCGACAGGCCTTCCTGAAGACTGGTACATACTGCCGTTCAATATGATAGAGCATGATATAGTATTACCTTCAAGCTTATAGTAGTTCTCTTCACGGATTCTTCCAAACCGAGAACCGATAAGCAACTCAATATGCATTATGACAATAATACATACAAGAAAGCGTAAAACAAATAATGTCTTTTCTTTAACAGACATAGCAGGTCTCTCCTTAATGGATGTAGAAAGGCCAGAATATTCCGAATTTGAATCCGTGTTGAGGTTTGATATAGTGGTATGCAGAGAAATAATCCGATGTCGGCCAATTGATGAAGGTATTTGTATATTTTACAAAAATACATGCCCTCTTCCATTGGACATTAACAAATGCATCGAAATATGGAGTGTTGCCTATCAACTCTTTGTTCTGATTGTAGAATACACCAAGGTCCGGGCTGTAGCTCTGTGCATAATATTTCGTATTATATTGGGCGTTCAGGCCGACCTGCATATTCATTACCTCTTTCACGACATCAAATTGCAGGTAATATCTGAGATTAAATGATAATGAAGGCAGTGGTAATACATCCTGATTTGAAGAGAGCTGGAAAAGCACTCTATTATCAAAATGCAACCACCAAACCTTAAAATTTTTCTCCAGATAAGCACTCATGACGCTTATCGGAGCGGTGTGTTGTCTAACGACAGAAAGCGTGTCGTAGTAGATCATATTACTTACCAGGGCATATCCGAAGAAAGCTTGCAACTTCCATTTCGGAATATCCAGAGTCCCTTCGATTCTGGTCTCGGATGTTTTGCCGAAGTTATTGTTCCACACATGGTGGTTTGAGTAAAGTGTCTGTACAAAGCGATGGGGCTCTTTGAGAGAGGTATGGAACTTACCTGTCAAGTGGATGCCTTCGTCAATCGGATAAACCGAAAATTTGACCCGTCCGTTGATGGCGAAGTCATTCAGGTTATATCCTGCAAAATTGTATTTTCCATCTGCATCCCACTCAAAATACTTTTTAAATCTACCTGAAGCACCTGCATAAAAATATGCATTGTGTTGTACCTCATGCTTTTGTCCGGAGATGTAATATGACGGATCAAATGAATACAGCGAGAGTATCTGATACCCGATGCCACCGCTTATCTTTGATACAATGGCGTCAACGTCAAATGGTTGAAGAGTAAGGAATGCCTTGTTCTCAAATCTGGTGACTCCAAGTGAATCATAACTATTAGTGCTGTTGATGTTAAACTGATTGAAATAGAAGTCCCTGCCGTAAGTATCTTTTGCACCTATTTCATCGGAATAGGTTTTGTGATATTTAGTATATTCACCGCTATGTCCGATAAATGCCATTGTTCCCTCTCCCAACGCAAGAGAATCGGCATCTTTGCGAAAAAAATTCATAGGGATAGAGAGGCTGTGAGTAATGTAGAATGTCTGTCGCTTGAGGGAGTTGGATGCATTGGAGAGGTTGACATCAATGGTTTTTGCATCTATTGTCGTATCTCTAATCCAAAACGAATCCTGAATACCTCCGTTTTCGGTACGGTTAACAATCTGATTGATAAAGCCTGCATTCATCAAATACTTCTTTCCCAAATAATTGAGTCCGACAATAAAAGTTCTGTTATCGGTATTTTCATTGACAAGCATACCTTTAGAACCGAATCTCTGATACATCAGCGAGAAATTCAGGGCTGGAGTTATGTTTTGAGTGGTAAGTATCTTGATTTCGGATTCTTCCTTTGCCTTGACGGAAAATAAAGTTCCCCAATAGGCCAATTCAGTATATGCCGATTTGGTATTGTACTGAGGCATATTTTCGGGAGTGTAAGAGTAGTCCAAATAAGGCTCGAACATAGGGAAAACATCCATCCTGTCTCTCTTGAAGTAGTTGTAACTTTGTGTTGCAGAACCTACTACTCCAAGATAAGTGGCGTTTACATCTTTTTTGAAAAACGGATAATCGTTGAAATGATAGTTGGCTGTAGTATCAAGATCCTTAAGCTCAAGAGTGTTAAAGTTGCGCTCATGCGTCCACATCAGCAACCTCCTGTAGTACAGTGAATCGGAGATTGCAAAAGTTGCAAGCAGACGTGGAGTCGCAATGCGTACACTGTCGCGAAAGTCTTTGCGGTTTTTACGTTCGGCTCGCTTAATATCCTTTGCATCGGGAAGGTCCCTTGAAAGAGAGTCGAAATATGCGGTAAATGAAGAGTCTAAGTATGAAAGAGTTCTGTTTGTGTCAATTTGCCAAAACCAGTCGGTGGTATCAACATCAATAACAACCAATGTATCCTTTGGGGCAGGAATTGTATCCTGTCTTGCGCGCAACAGTTTGTGGAAATTACCTGCGTAAGACAAATTGCAAAACAGCAAAGCTGCAAACGCAAATATGAAAAAAATATCTCTTCTACCTCTATTCATTACAAAATATTATGCTTCTTTGTTGGCTGTTGATGATCCTGTAAGGAACAAAACAACGAGCAAAACAATTGAGCCCAAAATAACGTACGGGAGCGACTGTGCGCCTAATACGCCGACCAATTTATTGAGTAAAGTGTTACCAATCAGCGCAATAACAAGCGCAAAACTGAACGCTGTACCCGACATGCTGCTATACTTCGTACCAAGTATTCCAAATACAACGGGAAATGTTGATGCAAGACCCATGCCTAAAAGTGTTGTGCCGATAATTGCCATAGTACTTGATGTTGCTCCCATCAGGCACACGGTACCGATCGCAGCGAGTCCCATACTTGAAAGTACGATTACTTTGCCCGAGGCTACTCTTGACAAAAATACAAGAATCAAACGGCTGACACCCAATCCGAAAATAATGAATCCCAGAGCATAAAGGGCAATTTCAGGTGTAAATC
>JAQUYF010000105.1 GCA_028691975.1 Bacteroidales bacterium
AGCTTCCGCCAAAATTCACATACAGGGTTGCAACATTCACCCGGGCTACGCCAAAAATAAGATGATCAATGCAATAATCATTGGTGCGGAATTGAATGGACTGCTGCCCGTTGAGCAGAGACCTGAATTTACGGACAATTATGAGGGGTTTTTCCACATTATCGCTTTTAACGGCACAGTAGAAGAAGCATCTGTGCAATACATAATCCGTGACCACGATTTTGAGAAATTTGAACAAAAAAAGGCGCTGATGCAAAATTGTGTCGACTTCTTAAATAAAAAATATGGACATATTCTGACTCTCGAGATGAAAGATCAGTATTACAACATGCGCAAAGAGATTGAACCTCACTATCACGTAGTAGAAAAAGCTGTAAAAGCTATGGAGATGGCAGGTTTAAAACCGAGAATTCAGCCGATAAGGGGTGGCACGGACGGAGCAAAACTCTCATTTATGGGCCTGCCCTGCCCAAATATATTTGCCGGGGGCCACAATTTCCATGGCAAGTTGGAGTATGTCCCGGTGGAAAGCATGGAAAAAGCGATCGAGGTGATACTGAACATTATCAAATTGTACAGTTAAGTTTTTTGTATTACCTTTGAAAGTTTACTTCTCTAAAAAAGAAGGGGTACAACGTATTGCGGTATAATTATGGCGACAACTAAGAAAGAAAACCCTCCTGTCAAAGCTTTATATAACTGGCTTAATGCTCATCCGAGCGCGAAAGAGAGGGTTCACAGATTGATTGAACACCCAAGGACAAGACCAAGATGGTGGATAAGAAATTTGGTGATGCCTTTTTTGATCAAAAAGAAAAAAGGTGCTTATATATCACCGAAAGTAAGAAGGGATTTATATCCCTACCACCCTTTCGTACTTGGGTATAAGTCAATAGTGGAACAAAATGCTACTTTAAATAATGCCATGGGACCGATTATTATCGGGGATCACAGTCGCATAGGTATAGGAACGGTAGTACTTGGTGAGACCATTATCGGCAACTATGTCTCCACGGGGCAACATTGCCTTTTATCCGGACTAAATCACAATTACGAAGCAATCGATATCCCCATTGACCTTCAGGGCGTCTATTCCGACCCCATTACAATAGAGGATGACGTGCTGATTGGAGCAAACTCCATCATTTGTGCGGGAGTGACCATTGGCACACATTGCTTTATTTCCGCAGGGAGCGTTGTAAGACATTCTATCCCACCGTATTCCCTTGTCGCAGGCAACCCTGCCAAAGTGATTTTTAATTTAAAAACAGGAGAAAAAGTTAACTGATATGACACTTGATGAATTTGTAGCTGCTTTCGCAGCAAAATTTGAAGATGCTAAAATAGAGGATTTTAACGCGGATTCGGAATTTAAAAAAATGGACGGATGGGACTCTCTCACTTCTGTTTCTATCATTACTATGATTGGAAAGGAGTTCGGTGTAAGGCTACTTGGTGGAGATCTGCGGGGAGCAAAAACCATTCGCGAGGTATATGATATCATTCAACAGAGAATGAAGTAAAAGTTATGATTGATTTTCTGCAACTGAAAAAAAATTTAAAAAAAGATTACAGTGCTCTGAAATCCATCAGGGTATCATTGCTTGGGGATAGTGCTACCCAGTTCCTCACCATAGGCATTCGCGGTTACGGATATGAGCAAGGACTTAACCTCAACATTTGGGGGGCTGAATACAATCAGATAGAGCAGCAAATCTCCAATCCGCACTCGGAGCTTTATGACAGTGATCCGGACTATGTGGTTATATACATATCTTCGGAAAAACTCCTTCAGAAATACAATTGCACAAAAGCGGCCGACCGAGACAATTTTGCCCTCACGCAAATACAATTAATTGACGATCTGGTAGATACCCTTCAGCAAAGAATATCTTCAAAGATTATCATGTACAACTTTGTCGAGATTAACGATTTTGTGTTCGGCAACTATGGCGCAAGTGTCAGATTTTCTTTCATCTATCAACTTAGAATGCTGAATATCAAGTTGATGGACAGCTTCTCCAATCGCAAGGGGTGCTTTATTGCAGACCTCTCCTCTATTCAAAACAGACTGGGCAGAAGCACTGTTTTTGCGGCAGCCAACTACGTAAATGCAGATATGCCACTGAGTCTGGATGCTATACCTTACGTTGCCAAATGCACCGCCGATATTATTTTGGCTGCCGAAGGCAGACTGCATAAATGTCTCATCCTGGACCTGGACAACACTCTGTGGGGAGGCATCATAGGGGATGACGGGCCGGACAAGATACAAATCGGGCATCTTGGCATAGGAAAGGCCTTTACCGATCTGCAGCACTGGATCAAGAAACTGAAAGAGAGGGGAATAATAATAGCCGTATGCAGCAAGAATGATGAAAAAGTGGCAAAAGAGCCTTTCCTACATCATCCCGAGATGGTACTGAGACTTGAAGATATTGCCATCTTTGTGGCAAACTGGGACAACAAGGCCGACAACATTCGCCATATCCAAAAGATTTTGAATATAGGTTTTGACTCTATGGTATTTTTG
>JAQUYF010000060.1 GCA_028691975.1 Bacteroidales bacterium
TTGCGGAGAGATAGGGATTCGAACCCCAGGAGGCTTTCACCTCAACGGTTTTCAAGACCGCCGCAATCGACCACTCTGCCATCTCTCCATTCCCCAATGGGAGTGCAAAGATAGATATTTTTTTGTTTGCACAAAATTATTTTCTCATCTTTTTATTTGTCGGCACGCCATTCGTCCAAAGTCATTTCTCTGTCGAACACAACATCATATACCTTAATCTCATACGGATTCTCGTAAACATGGAACCAGTAAATAGTTACAAAATTATCCTTATTGTTCTCGCCGCATTTGTAGATGTAGTATGGGGCATTAGGGGTAGGCTCCGACTCGAGTATTAGCGACATATTTTTTGTTTCAGGCATGGACAGAATTTCCCGTCCGGCCTTGTCTGCAAGGCTAAGACCTTGATTTTCATTAATTTCGCGAGGGGTGGTAAAGACAATACGTGTATTTAATTTGCCGCCGAATGTGAGGCCTTTTTTGCTGACTACAGTCCAGTCCGGATTGTTCTCGGTATTGACTGAAAATTCACCGCTCTTATGCACATCTGACTTTTTAACATTTTCATAGTCTGCATAATCGGTATGTTGGGTCATCTCGTAGCTAAGCTCGAAGCGGTCATAATTTGCATTGCGGGATATTTCGCTAAAGTGACCGAAATATTCATAAGAAAGTTCACTCATATACCAGCCTGCAGTAAAGCCAATTTTCCAGTCAGGGGAGAGGTACAGCTGATAATCCTCGGTAGTACCGCCATGCTCGATATACAGATCGCGTTTTCCTCCGGACTCAAATAGATTAATTTCGTGCCTCTCGCCACTTTTATCTATAGCGTAAATTGTTACATAGGAATACATGGTCTTGCCATCCATCTCATATTCTCCACCGCCGGCATTCTCAAATGCAACGATATTCTCAAATCCGTCCAGACGTCCGCTCGTTATGAAACCGTACTTTACAGCTTCGTATTGCAGAGCGTTTAACAGGTCGAGTATCTCGATATGCCCATCCTCCATAAGTATGCAGAGTACGGGACGGGTGTCTTGTCCGATGTCTCCGACAAACAGTCCTATACATTTATCGGAAAATCCTCCCACCTTATAGAGTTTATTTTCTATGCCTTCGACAAATATACCTCTGCTTTTCAGTAGTTTATCGGTATCAAACTGTACGAACACCTCGTTGTCAAGGCTATTCGCATAGATGCCTAAATTGTCGTTTTTGTAGTCGACGAACAAGCCTTTGGAAGGGACGCTGATGTTGTTGACATCGACTGTCTGCAGACTCTTAACCACAATTTGCAGCTCCTGCTTACCTCCGTCAGTTTGATTGCCGTTATCGGATTTATTCTTATTATTACCACAACTAACTGTCATACAGATAATTGAGATTATGAATAATAACGTTGTGCGTTTCATTGTAATAGTTTTTATTTAGTTTCAAAATTATTAGTTAATTCACATTCAATGTCTTACCCTCCTTACGGACTGCTTTTTCGAAGCACTCGACAATCTCACTGAACGCAATCGAGCCATCTTTCGGCCAGGCGTTCTCACCGCGAGTGTTTATTTCCAGCTCGGCGTTACTGTAACGGACGTTAAAACTCCATGAATTTCCATCCATAACCGATAAATGCTGTTTGTATCTCTTTTTGTATTTATACATCCGATACTTGTCAATTACAACCTGCAAATCATTGAAAATGCCGGTGTCGGTTTTGAAGACCATTTCATCCGGAGTACCCTCACCTATAATAATGGTGGCTCCATCGCTGCAGCGTTCTACGAAGTAGGAGTGTCCGTATGCCTCCATACCTTGGTCACTGTAAGATAATGAGAGTATTGAGTCAGCCTGACGCTGTGTATTTTTGTTTTTGCTGCATGAAAGCAGTAAAAAGGCGGAAAGTAGTGTCATCATTATTATTCTCATCGCTATCAAAATAAATATTAAAATTCAGTCAGCTTAACTGAGCCGTCTTCACCGCTGATTTGTACGGTGAAACGCTTTGTTGTGCCGGTGGCATCCACGTATGAAACTCCGTTATTGGGGATATCTCCGTAAAATGTCATTACAACGAGTAACGGACGATCAGGTGTCAATTTATCGAGTCGGTATAGCTCAGTCACATCGAAGTTCACCTTACCACTTTCGTCCATATCTTGCAGAAAGAGTGAAAGCACCTTAAAATCTTTTACTTCGCTTTTCACCATAAATAATACTTCCTGCCTCTCCTCGGCCATGTCCGCAATATATTTATCATATTCAGTGAACCTGTACAATTGATTTACTGCCCAGTCTGCGCGCAAATCGGGATCAGTTGTTGCTGCCACGGAAGTTTGAGTTGAGGAGTCATTTTTATACTCTGAAAAAGGAGTCAGGGGAATATTCTGAATTTGCTGCTGCAGGGATGTCTCTATCTCCCAAAAGTCATCGTCGGAAATATTCATTTCCTCGGAAACAGACTTATCCCACTTTCCTGATGTGTTGTGGTAAAACAGTATTTTTTGGAATGTCTCATCCTTCTCATGAGTAAAATAGTAATCAATGCAATTCAGCGAAGTGCCGTCTTCGGAAAGAGCAAACGATCCGAAAATAGAGTACATGGCACCGTTTGAGCCTTGATAGAGGTATTTGTTTTTGCCTAAAAATTGATAACTGCTTCTGGCCGAACCGTCGAATGTCAATTGAGGAGTGCCGTCTACGCATGTATATAGAGCAAAGATGACATTGCCTGAGGACTCTCCGTTATTATATCCGGAAATACATCCTATCAACAGCTCGGGGATTCCGTCACCGCTCAGGTCTGATATGTTGTATCCGACACTGCTGAGGGCTTCCGTGCTGCTTTCGCAGAGTTCGGCAAAGCCTGAAACCCCAAGTTCGCCGTTAAGGAGGCTCTCTTCATTGTATGACTCATTGGAGAGTAGCGAATAATAACCGTCTAATATTTTACTATAGACTTGATTATAATCAATTGTGGAGTCCCCGTTGCCACATGAGCTTAACATAACAGTAAACAGTGATGCAACGGCCATATTTTTACAGATACAATAAATATTTTTCATAATTTTTTATATTTGTTTTTTGTCAGGTATAGTAACTTTTTCCCTTTCAGGAGTTCCCGGCATGTTGTTTAATAAAAAGCCAGCCGTCCCAATTATAAGCCACTTTCGGAAAAGCCTGTGTGCGGTCCATGTCAAACGGCAGTCCCGCTATGTCCAAAATGATATCGGAAATAGAGAGTATTACACGATTGTCATTGGCTAGTGACAAGTCGTAATAAACCATTGAATTACCCCATGATTGCTGCGCATTATTGAAAGCAGTGCGTCCCTGTTCATAGTGTTTGGGTACGAATATGCCCTCATTTGCCAAATCATCGAACTTGGCGACGTCGAGATCGGTAGTTATTGGTTCAAAAGTTTCACTGTCAGCGAAATATCTATACTGATACAGGAAATTGGTGATTACGGCCCTACTTGTAATCAGCACGGTTTTAAAGTTTTTGTCATTTGGATTATTAAAATAGCACATCTCCCAGATTCCGTCCCCGAACTGGTTGTACAGATAGAGGTAGTTCCCCTCTGCAACAGCGACGCAGTTCGGATATTTTTCACCGTCGTAGCTCATTTCCTCTTTATTCAGTGTCTTTCCACCCTCAAGCATCTGCTGCCTCTCTTCTCGAGTGCCGACTATGGAATCCGGTAATGCAAGAAAAATATCGGAAATCGTGACGATCTCCTCAGTTGCAGCAGTTGTAACTTTTGTCTCATGAGACTCTGCTCCTTGAATCAGGGCATAATCTTGCCACTCAACACTGTTGCGTAAAGGCTGAGAGTCATTCATCGTATCAAAAAAGGCCTTGGCGTCAGCTTCTCCCTTGCCATATTTTCCTTCATAAATCTGTTTTTCTCCGAAGGGACCATATTCGAGGTAAACTGAATAAGAGGCCTCTACCTGGCTGTTGTTCAGTTCGTAACCTTCGAAAAACTGTACTCCGGTTCCGACTCCGCCGCCACATTGAATTTTATTGCCGTTTACTTTTATTTCAGATCTGTAGTCTTGAATAGCAATGGTTTGCAACTGTTCACCTCCGCAACACAAAAGCATTCCGTCATCACTGTTGTTATTGTACAAATAGAGTTCCTCACAGCCGTCTCCGTCAATGTCGATCAGTGCAAACCGGTCGGGAAGTGGTGTTTTACCCTCGGCCGTCCACAGATTTTCTATGTCGGCAATATGTTCAACAAAAAAATCCTTTGCGGAGAAAGCTTGTTTATTACTGCAACTCAATAGTGCTGTCGTGGCCACAAAAACGGCCGCGAGCCTCTCCAACATCGTTTTTAGTTTTGTAGATTGTCTGCCCATATTATTACATTCGTTTAGTTACTTCTACATTGATCAGATTCATTTCGTCAATGCCGATCATATCATAGTGGTCAATCCGGCAGTTGCTCAGAGTAACTGCCGGGCTCATACCATCTTCGGCATAGAATAAAACTCCCTCATTGAGATAGAAAAGACAGTTGTCGAACACAATCTCAGCGCAACCTGCAGTGATGTTCACTAATGAGAATTTTTTGTTGTCATAGAATTGACATCCCTCGAAGCGGATGTTCTTACTGTCAGAGAGCGTCATAATAGAATATGAACACTCTTTGATGTGTGAATCCACACATTCGAGATTGTTTACATTGAAGGCCGTAATACCCTCCGTACCACAGCCATACATAAATGTGCCGTAAATATGGATATTATTGCAGTTTTCGAATCTGAAGACACCGCCGGTGCAGTATCCGCGTTGTGGCCCGTGGCCTGCATTCAGATTGCGGATTGTGATATCATCACAATTGACGAAGTTCAAAACATAGGAATATTTCGGACTTACCATCAATCGTGCCGGCATCCCTTCAGCTCCTTCAATTGTCAGGTTTTTCAGGCCGATAACATTGAGCTGATTACCGTCAAAGACGTCTTCTATGGCCAAATTGGGATTGTTTATCGGATCTGAGAGTACTCTTGAAAGGTTGATGATGGAATTATTTTTTATCCTCACAATTCTATTCGATCCGAGTGCATTTACAAATTCCTGCTCGTCTGAAACCTCGATTACCTGCATTTTTGCAGCAGAAAGAGAGAAAATATTGAGCACAAGTAGCAAAATGATGGTTATTTTTTTCATGGGTACCTTATTGTTTAGTGCGTTTTTATGGTGCTAAGTTAGTTAATATTTATTTAGGCAGTTGAGCTCCGTATCCCTCAACTGCACCGAACAGGTCGAATGCTTTGTCAAGAGGGTAGCGGTTACCGTACATCGATACTCTAATAGTCTCTGTTCCCTGTTGGTTAAGGCCGAATGCGCGGTTAACCTGATTGGCTGCAGAGTTTGCATTGTAACTTGAAGACTGGGTGATCTTGAGGCCAAGGAAGCCTTTTAGATATGCAGGATCAATCGCATCTATAAATTTCTGATTTTCAGATATTTCTTTATTGCCTTCATATTTAACGAGCTGCTCTACATCTTCAAAACTTGCTGCAGGAACTTTGAGCCATCCGCCACCTCCTGAAGGGAGCAACAGGTCGGCTGCGTTTGCAAAGAACAGGTTGTCGTATGCAGAAGTCTTGCGTGCGGCTTCGATAGTTTTGTTGCTGTCAAAATGAGTACGCTCAATGGCCGCATAACTGTTACAGCCGAAGATATTGTTGTAAACATCTTGAACACAGATACCTGTCTCGTATCTGAAGCCATAACCCATATCTCCCAAAGTCTTATCGCGGGTCCAACTGAACATCACGGTATTGTGGTGAAAATTTAAGGTGCACTGATTCATATCCACATTCATACCGCGAAGGTCGCAAGCTGCCATACGGTTAGCCACAAATATATTGTTGTAAACCTCGAAATGTCCGCTTTTAAGGCCAATCAGCATTGCGAAGTCAAAGCCGTTGATAAACGCACAATTCGTAATAATCACTTGACCTTCAACCGTTCCCTGCATAAGAGGCTTCTCAAGGGGTGCTCCGGGGGTAGCCGGTACGGATGGAGACTCTCCGATACACAAAATACGTCCAGTTTCGCATCCTTCGGGAGCTCCGGCACGTGGATCTGTTGTAACGGCCGTGCAGTAACGGTTGTACTGACCTTTGTCAAATATAATTCCGTTGATCATTAGCAATCCGTCGCGTTTACCGACAACATTGAGTGTCATGGATGCGCGCGAACCTGAGGTCATATTTTGTTCAGGTGTAGGCTGAATCATCGTACGGTATTTGACAGGATTCCAATCGCTGAAGTCAGAGTTATACCCGCCGATTATGGATATATATTTTTTCACTTCAATATAACCGCAATTCAAAGTACCAAGGTAATTGCCTTCTGCTACGCAGATTGTAGAACCTTCATCGGCGTTGTCAATAGCTTTTTGAAGATCTTTGAGGGCGGAAGTCTTGCTTGAACCGTCATTTCTATTGCTGCCCTGATTGGCATTCACATAATACTTTTTGCCGGAAACAGACATTGGGTCAATGCTCTTAACAGTACTGTTACCGCTCTTGGAAGAGCCTTCAGTTTTATTCACAGCGTTTTTCAGTTTACTGCCCAAGCTACCGAGTTGAGCCTCGGCAGAGACATTTGCAATCAGCATAACGGCCACAGCCATTACCATGCATTTAAAAAAGTTACTTTTTGTCATAATAAATTATTGTTTTTTGTGATGTTTTTTTAAAAAAATGTGCCGTTTACGTTTGCCTGCTTCAGGTGGAGTTGTGCCACTTTCTCCACCTGCTTCAAGCTCGTTGCAGAGATCGATCGTGCGAGTGTAGGCATCCAGCATGCTTTTTGCGCTGTCAACCAATTCCTTTTTGGAAAAACTTTCGTCACTCTTTGTCTCCGACTTCATACTATAATACTATTTATCTTCACAAAGATAGCAATATGCGTAAAGTCTGTCAATCGGTGAATATTCTGATTTTATCTAAGGGTTTTCCCTTAGAAGGGGTTAGATGTCATTTATTGGTTTTGTCTTTCGACAAAAATATGTTACCTTTACAAGATTATACACTTAAACTGATGAAGAGAATTGCCACTATACTGATATTTGTGACCTCGGTCATATTGTCATTCGCTCAAAATCTTGATTCTCTCATAGTTAAGTATGATTCGCGTGATCGGGCTACTGCAATAAAGGCGGCAAATGAGATATATGCTTTGCTCTATGAAGAGAAATTTTGCGACTCACTCATCACATTTTCCGAAAAGGACGATAAAGATAAGGTGGATGCCAACGTTCTTGCAGTCCTGTCTGACTATTTAGTTTACAATCAGCGTCACCAGCAAGCTAAAGGCTTGGCTGTGAGGGCGTCAAAGGCGGCTGAAAAGATAAAGGATGATCAGTTGGCTGCGACGAGTTACTCTACGTTGATGGTCTGCTGCCAGAATGAGGGTAATTATGATGCGGCTTTTGATTATGCCCGCAAGTGTTTTGAAATAGATCTTCGAGAGGGTATTCCTTCCAATCTCAGCAGTTCATACAACAATCTTGCGGCCATCTGCTTTACAACCAAACATTTGGATGAGGCTAAGGAGTATATAGACAATGGGGTGAAGATTGAGAGAACACTCAATCGCAACAGCGTACTTGCGATTCGTTTAGGGCTTGCCTCAGAGATATATGCGACTCTTGGCGAGTATGATGATGCTCTGAAGTTTGCCAATGAAGCTTACGAATTGGACTACAATAGTCATAACACCCGAAAAGTAGGCATCAGGATGTGTCAGATAGCAGCTGTTTATCAGACGCGCGGCTCTCTGGATGATGCGGAAAAGATGTATCTACGTGCCATTCAACCTCTTCATGAGTCGGGCAACACACGATCACTTTCCGTCTGCTATAACTCGCTTGGTAATATCTTTGCTCAGGAAGGACGTTCGGACGAAGCCGAAAAATATTTTTTAAAAGCTACCAAAGCGGCTGAGCAGAGCGGATACACTCTCCAGTTACTTAAAAGTTATGAGGCTCTTTCTCAATTGCTTAAAGATAGACATCCGGCCGATGCAATAGAGTACTTCGAGCGTTCAGCCGCTCTTAGGGATTCCCTCTTCACAGATGAGAGTCAAAGACAGATCAACAATTTCAATGTTCAGTATCAAACGCGCGAAAAGGAGACGCAAATAGAGATTCAGCGGTTGGAGATTGCGCGTCAGCGCTCACGACAGTGGCTGCTGATATTGATTTTGGTTTTGTGCGCAATTTCAATACTTCTACTCGTCTTGTTTGTCTTACTTCAGCGTCGCCACAACAAAGAGTTGAAAGAGAGTGATGCTCTAAAGAGCAAATTCTTCTCAATCATATCTCACGACTTGAAAAATCCTGTCATAGCTCAGAAAAATGCACTTGAGGTGATCTGTAACAACTATGATCGCATTCCTGCCGATGTGCTCCACGAGCAGTGTCTGGAGCTGATGAATTCATCCAACTCCCTGCTGGATCTGCTGTACAACCTGCTCAACTGGTCTCGAATCGAGATGGGCAGAATGCAGGTAACGCCATTGCGCTTTGATTTGTGCGAAGCAGTGAAAGATGTTGAGGCAATCCTGAGAACCCAGATGAAGAATAAGCGGCAGACTTTGGCGATTGAGTCGCCTCAGCAGGCTATTGCCCTGGCTGACCGAAATATGATTACTACGGTACTGCGCAATGTTGTAAGCAATGCCATTAAATTTTCCCGTGAAGGTGCCGAAATATTAATCCGAATTGAGTCAAAAGGAGAGTTTTGGACCATTACGGTTACTGACAGCGGTGTTGGTATGAGTGAAGAGACCCTAAACTCTCTTTTCAAGATGAACAGCAACAAATCGGCTGTAGGAACGGCGGGAGAGCAGGGCAGTGGGCTTGGATTGCTGATTTGCAGAGAACTGCTGGAGAAAAACGGATCTACCATTGATGTGACAAGTTCGGAGGGTGTGGGGACTTCTGTAATGTTCACTGTAAAAGCAGATTGACATGGACAGAGAGGTAACACGCATAGTGTTGGTCGATGACCATATACTCTTTAGAATAGGACTTCGCAGTGCCCTTGAGCAGTGCGATACTCCGCTTGAGATAGTAGGAGAGGCAGGATCGGGCAGGCAATTGTTTGAAGTGCTTAAAGGTTGCATGGTGGATATGGTGTTGCTTGATATCGTGCTTCCGGAGATGTCGGGTATAGATATTGCCAGTAAGCTGAGAGTCGAGTATCCCGAGATTAAGATACTTATGCTTTCGGCTGAGAGCGATCAGGAGACCATCTGTCGCCTGATGGATATAGGAATTGACGGATTTGTCAGCAAGACAGTGCCTGTTGATGAGCTTTGTCGTGCAGTTGAGTATGTCGCCGATGGGGCGGAATATTTTGGCCGTGACATAGCCCGCATCATTCATGATGTGAGAATAGCCAAAAGTCATCAAAGTACGGACTTCACTCCACGTGAAAATGAGATTATCGAAATGTGTGCCTGCGGCCTCTCTGCAAAAGAGATAGCCGACAAAGTGCATATAAGTATCAAGACTGTCGAATCACACAAAAACAATATTTTCAAGAAGTTAGGCATTAATAACTCGGTCGAGTTGGTGCGTTATGCCCTTAAAACAGGAATTATCAAATTGTAAATCTCTCTCTCGAAACGTACGTTCGCTTTATTTTACAAAATGAGAGCCGAATTTTACGAAATGGGGGGGGGTGTTCCATAACAACGACTACATTTACATCCTCTAATTAAGAGACGACACGGTTTATTATATACATGTTTCAAAACGCCACACTTGTCAGGAGGAGGGACCTGACTTAGTGTGGCCTTCTATTTTATGTACTTTTTATTCGGAAACTATGGCTCTGTTGCGGGCGATGATGGCTTTGATGCGCTCTATCCGATAAAGTTCGCAATTGAGTTTTGACTGCATTGCAGCATTCTGTGCCGTAAGATACTCTTTACGGGCTTCATCACCGCTATCGACAAGAGACTTTAACTCAGCAGCGATTTCATCATATTTTGTACTGAGACGTGTCGCCTCATCTTCCAGTGCTCTGTATTTTCTGATTTGGCCGTCATATTCGGCGTACATCATATTGCGCCTGCGGTTGATATCGTTAATGGAGTAATTAATCTGTGCAGCCTGAGCCCTGTAGAGCGACTTTTTGTAATGTTGAGTACGCCATTGGGTGATAGGTATTTCCATTTTGATTCCTACGATACCGTTAAAAGTGGGATCGGGATTTAGCAGGTCAAGCCCCCACTTGCCGTAGAATCCGAGTGCGGATAGCGAGAGGGTTGGAAGTGCTTCCGAAAGAGCCAATTTTTGGTAGAGATTGTTTTTGCTTAGCTTTAATTCCGATAAGATCAGACTTGGCTCTTCCACTTCAGTTGTCAGTTCTGCTCCCTCCGGAAGCTCCAGTTGGGAGTCCGGTGAGATCTCCTTACCTGTCAGGGTGGAAAGCAGCGCAAAGCATTTTTCCTTTTCCGCCTTCAGTTCGGCAAGACGCCCCTCGGTTTCAATGATCATACTCTCGACCATCAGCACATCTTTGCGCATTGCCTTCCCTTCGGAAAACAGGTCCTGCACATTTCCAAGGTCCATTTGCAGCTTTTCCACCTGCAAAGAGACAATGACGATGCTTTTTTGGGCAAGTATGCAGTTGAAGAAGAGTTCATCTACCGTATTGTCAAGCTCCATCATATTCTGCTCCAACTCCTGAAGACCTATTTGCCTCTCGAGGTCAACAAGTTTGCGTTTGTTGATATATTCCCCGCCTTTGTAGATGTTTTGCTGTATAATGACACCAAAGTGAAACTGATCTTTTGACTGTTTTTGAAATGTCATCTGATAGTCGGTAAGCCTGTCGAAATCAGTTACATCGGACTGGTAAGAATAGAGTCCGAAGCCCTCGGCAAACGGTAATATCAATTGCTTTAGGATCTGTGCGTTAGCTTTAGCATTTTGATTGATGTTCTCAATGCGTGCGTCATTATCGGCGGCGGCTCTGGCCAGGGATCGGCAATTTTCTAAAGACAAGGATTGCCCGTACATTTGGCCTGCGCTCAGAATCAGGATAATAAGTAATGTGGGTCGTTTCATTTCAAGATAGCTATTATTGTGCCTTATTTTTTTTTATCCATTCTTTGGGGCTCATACCTGTCTCTTTCCTGAAAACGCGGTAAAAAGTGCTTTCACCGGCAAAGCCTGAGGAGGCAATCGCATCGTTGATGGCTTGCATATCCGAAAGATAGCTGTTTTGAAGCATAATTTTTTTTGCATTTTCTACTCGATAGTGATTGATAAAGGTTGCAAAGTTAACTCCGTATTCCTGATT
>JAQUYF010000106.1 GCA_028691975.1 Bacteroidales bacterium
ATAGTTGAGGTTTTTTATATGAAGAAACCCCTTAAAAAATTCCACCTCAAACTGATAGTCACACGACTTAACCGTATATATAAACTTTCCATTCTCCAGTGTGGCTCCTTTGGAATCTGTTTCGTTTGAATATTCCGTTATGCCCGACACATTGCTGAAGTATTCAAATCTGATCCCGCTGTTATCCCTTGTTATAGTGATGCGACCTACTCTGTCGCCCCCTGCCGGACGTGAATATTTGAAAACATAAGTTCCCTCTATCTCGGAATCATCGGCCTTCTCAAAGAAATTACCTTTATTTGAAGGAAAAACAATCGGTTGGTTCAAAGACATTGTAAAAAAGTTGTTATCGTCTGACCAGTTGCCTTCGCAATTTTTCCTGTCACTGAAATCAAAATCGATATGACCTGACTGATAGCCGTCAGGCTGATATTCGTCAAGAAAAATCCTGTTGCAGTACTCTATAAGACCACCTGCTCCCAATTCTCCGAGTAGTCGGACAGGTTGTCCGCTTCCGGTGCGAGTGTACCTCATCTCTCCTCCAACGAGATTGTCAGCTCTGACCTCGAGGAGTACTTCTACGGGTATCGATCCTTTAAGATTTCCGGTCCAGGCATATTGCGTCACATTATTTTGTTGATCCGACTTCAAATAGGTCTCTGCGATGGTGGCATTCATGCCGAATCCGCAGCGATTTTTTCCATCAATGTAATTAACTGTTGCGAAGTCGCGATAAGGTATGATTTCAAATTGGCACTCTCCATCCGAATATGTTTCTTCGGGTGAGAGAGTACAAAGAAGTCTGTCGTGGAGAACAACACATTCACGCTCTTCGACTTTGGCCATGTTAAAGGATGGAGCGGATGTTGCGGCATCTATTGTACACAGGACCTTTCCTGCCTTCTCGGACAATTTGAGAACGCCGCAGGCAAGGTTTTCACCGTACGAGTAGCAATATGTTCCTGAACAGTATTTCAAATCAATTTCCCACGAAATCAGGGGATCAGGAGAAGGCTTCTCGCATTTTGAAAGGGCTAAGGAATATATTTTACCCTCTTTATAATCGAAAGAAAATGAGCCGGTTTCAACGACTCTGCCGGGAGCTTTCCATGTCCCGGAAAAGCCGCCGTCTGGTGTTATTTTACCTGAAATAAAGCCTGTTATGTTGCCATTTGCATCATTTTCCCGTAATTCAAACTCATCTTTCCTGGTACTTCCTAAAAGTTTAATAGGTGTTTTGGCTTTAGAGTTTGTATATATTATTTGCCCCTGCACAATGCCATTCATTGTCTCCACATAGACTTTGACGGGCCATTTCCCATTAATTAAACCGTTCCAGCTATGGCTTACAGGCTGACTTTGAGCTGTCGCAGAAATTGTCGCCAGTGTAAGCAAAAATGAAATAAGAAATTTATTCATAATGATATTCAATAATCTCAGTTAAAGAAGAAGAAAAAGAATGCTGCTGCCGCCCAACTTTTCTTGACGCCTTCTGCTTTGCCGATGACCTGATTATTAGAGTTTCTCACTGTGCCGTCGGAATCTATTTTTCCTATGGATGTATTGTTGCTGTTGCGTACTATGCCATCGGAGCAATATTTACCTATAGAAGCATTGTTGCCGTTGCGGACGACTCCCGACGGACTGATGCTGCCGATTTGAGAATTGTTTGCATTGCGTATTGTCTGCGCATCTGTCGTGGTCGCTATCATAAACATAGCCATGAAGCAGGCCGATAGTAAAATGATTGTTTTTTTCATATTAAAATACGGTTTCCTCATTGCTCAAGGCTTTGACTTGAGCGTAGCCGGTAATAAATTCGTTCCACATATCTACTGCATAATCTCTCATAGAGCGAGGCAGTGTTTCGAATGCTTTATCCATTGTATATGAACCCCCTTCATCGAATGACTTTGTCTTTCCACGCATGGCATATTTTGATTTGCCCTGATGCATTATAAGTTTCATTGTAGCAGGACTTACGTCACCTGCACACCGCAGACGGTACATCAGCCATACCTCTGAAATGCCGTTATGGTCAAGGTCCGTTATCCGCAGGGATTTTTCCACAAACTTAGCTTCAACACTCATATACTCGGAACAGCTTTTCTGCCAATCCTGTATTTTCCAAAATAAAACAGGCTGTCCGTTAAGCAAGTAGTCGTATGCACGCAGGTTTGCGTCAAGGAACTTGGCGCCACCATTTCCGATATAGTCAGTTGTCCATTGAGTGAGAATTACCTGATGGCTGCCTGTTTTGTCGGAATAATTCATTTTTTGCACAATATTACCTTCTGTCGGCAAATCATCGGTGTTTTGTTGTGCTGCTGCTGCCGTCACTAAGCATAAGGCAATTGCAAGTAGTAGTATTCGTTTCATATTAGTTATATCTTACGGGAATCAAATCGCTGCATATCGGGAGATATGCCATCCTTCCACTATCCGGCCATCGTATTTGCCATTAAGGACTGTCTCTATCTTCTGACTGCTCAGGTCAGGAGACCTGTA
>JAQUYF010000008.1:0-2330 GCA_028691975.1 Bacteroidales bacterium
TGGATTATTTGCCCGAACAGGCGTTCATGAATGTCGGGACTATTGAAGAAGCTATTGCAAAAGGTGAACAATTGTTGAAACATTAGAATGGAACTTAGAATCATAACACCGAAAGGACAATTGCTGAAGAGTGACACCGATAGAGTCTCTCTTCCTGGTGCAGTCTGCCCCTTTGTGGTGTTAAGTCATCACGGTTCCATGATTTCAGCCCTTAAAGAGGGTGATATAGTCTATCTTAAGGGGACTCAACCACATTCTGTCGCCATAAAAAGCGGCTTTGTAAAGATAGAAAATGACATCATAGAGGTATGCGTCGAATTGTAACACTATTATTGCTTGCTACCGTGCTTATGGCTCCTTTCACTGTCAATGCGAAGGAAGCTGCGGCCGATACTGCCTCTTCAGATCTGAACTTCAAAGAGATAGTACTTGAGCATATAGGTGACAGCTATTGGTGGCATATAGTGACCACAAAGAGCGGCAAAGAGATAGTGGTGCATCTTCCCGTCATAGTCCGCAGCAAGAGCACCGGAGGGCATTGCTTCTCATCTTCTCACATTATGCACGGTGCGGAATATCAGGGATTTAGTATTGCAGTTGACGGCAAGCACAAGGGCAAGATAGTCGAAAAACAGCCTGACGGTACGCTTGTAAAACCTTTAGACATCTCAATCACCAAAACCGCTTTAGGGCTGATGTTCAATGCTTTAGTGGTAATCATTATAATTATGATTCCGTCATTATGGTACAGAAGGCATACTAAACTCGAAGATACTCCACACGGCTTTGCAGGAATAATTGAGTGGCTCATTGTATCCATTTTGGATGGTGTCATAAAACCGTGTGTAGGACCTCATTACAGGAAATTTGCTCCATTTTTGCTGACACTTTTCTTCTTTATCTTTATCAGCAACATCTTAGGCTTAATTCCGCTGTTTCCTGCCGGAGCCAACGTAACAGGCAACATCGCCATCACTTTCGTACTTGCACTTGCTGCATTTATCGCTATTAACATATTCGGCACAAAAGAGCACTACAAGAGCATTTTCTGGCCGGATGTGCCTATTTTTTTGAAGGCTCCGCTCCCGATTATGCAGATAATCGAGTTTATGGGAATGCTTACAAAGCCGTTTGCATTGATGGTCCGTCTATTTGCCAATATTATGGCAGGGCACTCCATCATACTTATTATTACCTGTATAATATTCGCCACAGTCAAGTCCGGTGCAGCTGTCAATACCACGATGACCGGTATTTCGCTCTTTTTGATGGTCTTTATGAACATCCTCGAGCTGCTTGTGGCATTTATTCAGGCATACGTCTTCACCATGCTGACATCACTGTTTATAGGATTTGCACAAGGTGAGGAAGAGGGAACAAAACCGAAACGAACAAAAAAAATAATAACTAACAATTTAAAAAATTAAAATTATGGAACTTGGATCATTACCTGCTGTCATAGCCTCTGCCGCTGTCGTATTCGCTGCCGCCTGGGGTATTTCAAGATTGATGAAATCCGCTATGGACACTATTGCAAGACAACCGGAAACTGCTGATAAGGTACGTATGACACTTATCGTTGCAGCTGCCTTGATAGAGGGTGTATCTCTATTCGCAGTAGCTGTTTGCTTTATGTCACTATAACAATTCAAAGCACAAACCATGGGACTCTTAACACCTGATGGAGGTTTGGTCTTCTGGATGGCTATTGCTTTCGGAATTGTCTTCCTGATACTGGCAAAATTCGGCTTTCCGGCTATTTTGAAGACAGTTGAAAAAAGAGCTCAAGTAATTGACGAATCTTTGGAAACTGCCAAGAAAACCGAAGCCCGCCTCGCTCATGTAACTCAAGAGAGCGCGGAAATAATTGCCGACGCTGAGAAACAAAAGCTGCAAATTATAGCTGAAGCTCAGCAACAGGGAGAACAATTGATTGCCGAAGCCAAACGCACAGCCAATTTGGAGCACGAACGCATCGTTGCTCAGGCTATGGCGGAAGTTGAAGCAA
Source organism: Bacteroidales bacterium (assembly GCA_028691975.1). Taxonomy (GTDB): domain Bacteria; phylum Bacteroidota; class Bacteroidia; order Bacteroidales; family UBA932; genus Cacconaster. The sequence goes on from JAQUYF010000008.1 coordinate 2,009, forward strand.
AGCAAAAGACAATGCAAGAGCAGACCAGAAGCGAAGTAGCAACCATCTCTATTGCGATAGCAGAGAAGTTGCTCCGTCAAAATCTTACGGATAAAGTGTCTCAAACCGAACTCGCCCAAAGACTGTATAAAGAGATGAAACAATCGTAGAGAAATGGATGCAGGATTGATAGCAAACAGATATGCAAAAGCCCTGTTGGACTTTACTGTAATAAGCGGCCAGGAAAACCGAAGCCCGCCTCGCTCATGTAACTCAAGAGAGCGCGGAAATAATTGCCGACGCTGAGAAACAAAAGCTGCAAATTATAGCTGAAGCTCAGCAA
>JAQUYF010000008.1:2340-50506 GCA_028691975.1 Bacteroidales bacterium
AGATCGAGCGGTAATCCGCCGAAGGGCCGCCGCGATCCGGCGCTGGCCATCGGCCGCATCCATGTGAAAAAAGAGAGCCGACTGATTCGTAAAATCGGCCGGTTCTCAGGAAGAGGAAGCTTATACTCAGGTGCTGTCTATTCTCAAGGGCACGCCACAACGCCCGCTGTGCCAAAGCCTCGTCTCTTTCACTAAAATGGTCATAAGGCGCAAGCGCGAGAAATATATCTCCTTTATCCTGTACTCTTACGTAGAACAGTACAAAAAGCGTAACAACATCATTGATGTAATTATCACAACGGCTCATCCCATAGAAGAGGCCACTGCATACAGGATAGCGGAATTTTCATCACCTGAGACTACAGGCAAGAAAGTTCAGCTCACCCAACTTGTAAATCCGGCCATCATAGGAGGTTATACGTTGCGAATCAACAATATTCTGATAGATGCAAGCTTATCTCGTCAGATAGACGATCTAAAACAAATCTTATGAGTAGAACAGACAGTATTAAGCCGGAGGAAATATCCGAAATCCTGCTTTCCGAATTACAGGACATCAAATTATCTTCAAAATATGAAGAAGTGGGCACCGTATTGCAGGTTGGAGACGGAGTAGTACAAATATACGGACTTGACCACGCAGAATCCCAAGAGGTGCTCATGTTCGACAACGGAACGAAAGCCGTAATTATGAATTTGGAAGAGGACTATGTCAGTGCCATTCTTTTAGGTCCGACTGACCTTGTAGAAGAGGGTGACACAGTTCACAGAACTAAACGGACTCCGTGCATTGCCGTAAGTGAGAAGATGTTGGGCCGCGTCATCAACTCCTTTGGAGAGCCTATTGACGGTCATGGACCAATTGAGGGAGAAAGTGTCATGATGCCTGTTGAGCGAAAGGCACCGGGGGTTATTTTCCGCCAGCCGGTAAAAGAACCTCTCCAGACAGGTCTGATCGCAATTGACTCAATGATCCCTATCGGAAGGGGCCAGAGAGAGCTTATAATTGGGGACCGCCAGACAGGGAAGACAGCTATCGCCATCGATACAATCATCAATCAGCGATACGGCTTTGAACATGGAGACCCTGTATATTGCATCTATGTGGCTATCGGCCAAAAGGCCTCAACAGTAGCCTCCATTGTAGAGACGCTCCGTCAGAAGGGTGCTCTCGAATATACCGTTGTCGTCACAGCAGGTGCCGCAGACTCTGCTGCAATGCAATATTTTGCTCCATTCTCAGGGGCTGCAATAGGAGAATATTTCCGTGACACCGGACGACATGCTCTTGTAGTTTACGACGATCTCTCCAAGCAGGCCGTGGCATATCGTGAGGTCTCCCTCCTGCTGCGCCGCCCTTCGGGAAGAGAGGCATACCCGGGGGATATATTCTATCTGCACTCACGTCTGTTGGAGCGTGCCGCAAAATTAATTGACCAACAAGAACTTATCGTTCACATGAATGACCTTCCTGAAAGCTTGAAAGGGAAGGTAAAGGGAGGAGGCTCGCTTACTGCCCTGCCTATTATTGAGACCCAGGCCGGAGATGTCGCAGCCTATATTCCTACGAATGTGATTTCCATCACAGATGGTCAGATCTTCCTTGATACCAACCTCTTCAATCAGGGTAACCGTCCCGCAATAAATGTCGGCATCTCCGTTTCCCGTGTGGGAGGAAATGCCCAAATCCCCGCAATGAAAAAGGTGGCGGGTTCCGCCAAAATCAACCAGGCTCAATACAGTGAACTGGAAAGTTTCTCCCGCTTCAGCGGAGATCTTGATCCTGTTACAGCCAGGACTTTGGATACCGGACGTAAAAACACTAAGCTTATGGTGCAGCCGCAATACTCTCCCTACAAGGTGGGAGAACAGATTGCCCTGCTCTACTGTTCAATGCATTCTCTGATGTCAAACATCAAGATTACACAGGTACCGGCCTTCATTAATAAGATGTTGGAGAGGCTGGCGGGCACTGAGGCCATTGCCTCACTGCAGAAAGGGCTGATTACAGATGAGATCGGAAAGAGTATTGAGACAATTGCCGCAGATGTCACTGCCGAATTAAGTAAATAAAGACAAATGGCTACACTGAAAGAGATAAAAACACGTATCGGAAGTGTGCAGAACACACTGAAAATCACCTCTGCAATGAAGATGGTCTCTTCGGCCAAGCTGCATCAGGCTCAAAATGCAGCCGTCTCTTTCAAGCTATACGATGATGCTGTCAATTCTCTCGTCGGCACGCTCAGAAGCGACACACCCTATGAATTGACATCTGTCTTTACCGACAGCCATGAAGTGAAACAACACGCCACAATAGTAGCCTTTGCCTCCGACAGTTCGCTGTGTGGAGCGTTCAATACCCTGTCGATACATAACTTCACAAAGGAGTTTGAAAAGATGCAGCATAGCGGCTATACCGATATCACCGTCTATCCTGTCGGGGAAAAGATGGTTCAGGCAGCCACAAAAGCGGGATACACCTTATGCAAGGATTACAGTACCCTCTCCTCCAAATTCAGTTACGAAAAGACCTCCGCATTGGCAACTCACCTGACAGAGTTGTATGTAAGCGGGCGGACGGACAATGTCGCCATCGTTTACAGCCACTTCAAATCGATTGGAAAGCAGATTCCAACTCATATAACTCTATTGCCGATATCCCAATTTGAAAATAAGGCGGTTGAATTTAAGAACAGTTTTATTCGTGAACCACAGGCATCCGATCTTTACCACCAACTGCTCACAAAACTGATATCAACAAGACTTCACTCTATCCTTATTGACAGCATTATGGCAGAACAGGCAGCTCGAAGCGTGGCGATGCAGATAGCCACAGACGAAGCGGAGAAGCTGCTCAACGAACTCACTCTAACTTACAATAAATTGCGTCAAAAAGCCATTACAGACGAACTTTCGCTTCTTGCACAAAGCGATTACTAATACTATTTTGCGAAACCCTCTATAATCTCACGGGCTTGAGCTACTTTTTCTTCAAGCAGTTCGATGGTCGTAGCTTCGCAAATAAATCTCAAGTAAGGTTCAGTATTTGACGGGCGGATATTAAACCACCAGTCAGGAAATTCAACTCGGTAACCGTCAAAATCGAAAACGGCCGCAGGTGTCTCTTTTGAGATAAAATACTTCTTCACAGCATCCATTGCCTCCTGTTTTCTCTCAAGACGGAAATTAATCTCACCTGAGTTTTGATAAGTTCTTATGGTTGACATCAATTGCGAAAATGATACGCCTTTCCTCTTGAAGTCTGCTATCACATCCAATATCAAGAGTGACGCAAGAAGACCGCTGTCTGAATAGAAGAAATCTCTAAAATAGTAATGTCCGGCAAGTTCTCCTCCATAAATTCCGTCAAGCTCCCTGAGCTTGCGTGCTGCAAAGGCCCGTCCCACTTTCCATGTCTCCATCTTTGCTCCCATAGGAGTCAAATATTCCCCTATCGCTTTCGAGCTGCGGATATCCTGAAGTACAATGCCCTTTTCTTTTTTCGTTTTGAAAAAATAGTTACCAAGCACAGCGATCATAAGATCCGGAGAAATAAACCCTCCCGTATCATCCACAAACATAACTCTATCCGCATCTCCGTCAAAGATCAACCCGACATCGCATTTATTGTTGATAACCAACTTCTGAAGATCAGCCACATTCTCCGGAATCAGAGGATTGGCTTCATGGTTGGGAAACGTTCCATCCATCTCATCATAAATGTAAAGCGGCTGATCTCCGTATATCTTTTTAACAAAAAGTGCTGCCATACCATTGGATATGTCCATCCCTATCTTAAGGTTGGAATAATCCTTTTTGTACTGTAGAAGAAAATCAACGTACTCCTGATGAATGTTGAAATCATAAACATTCCCCCTCTTTGCAACAACCGGAGTCGGCTTTTTCTGCTGAATCCACTGCTCAACAGTACCAAGTCCCGTGTCATATCCTACAGGCAAGGCATCTTCTCTTGACACTTTTAATCCATTGTACTCTTTGGGATTGTGCGAAGCGGTAATTTGAACCGAAGCCTTGAATCCATGACGTGCCGTAGCATAATAAACCAGCGGAGTAGTACTCAATCCAAGATCATAAACATCTGCACCGGCATCTGTAATACCTTGTACGAGAGAATCCCTAATCTCTTGTGAGGAGACACGTACGTCTCTTCCAACCACAACTTTTGATGCCTGCAAAAGTTCAGGAATAAAATATCCGACCTTATAGGCCAAATCCTTATCAAAATCGACATTGTAGATACCTCTGATGTCGTATGCGTGAAAAGCTCCCATAGTTATTTTTTATCAGTTTTTACCTTGTAAGATGTGCGAACGCAACCCTTTGAAATGCCGACAAGTTTGGCGGCAAACATCTTTTTCCGAATAGGGGCAGCATGGTCTGTAAAGAGTATTCCGTCGAGATGGTCCATTTCGTGCTGAATCATGCGCGCGGCAAACAAATCGAATTCCTCTTCCATCTCCTTGAACTCTTCATTAACATATTTAACTTTGATGACTTTTGGTCTGGTGATCTCCGCATCAAGATTGGGAACGCTCAAACATCCCTCTGAATATTCAATCTGCTCTTCGCTCCTGTATGTAAACACGGGATTGATCATTACGCGTTTGAATCCCTTCAAATATGGATAGGTTTCGGCAAAATCGTCTCCATCTACTATGAGAACACGTATGGAACGGCCGACTTGAGGAGCAGCGATACCACATCCGTCAGCATGCTTCATCGTCTCATACATATCGTCAATAAACTGTTTAAGCCCCTCTTCTTTCTCAATATCCACCTCACGGGCAACTTCCCGCAGCACTTGTGAACCATACAAATAAATAGGCAGTGTCATATCTTGTTTAAAATTTTATATTATACAAAGGTAACCATTTTACTGTTACTTCTGTCCAAATATGTCTGGAGTATAAGAGCGGCACTCACTTTGTCAACAGCACCCTTCTCCCTGCGATCCATCTTTTTCACTCCACTGTCAATAAGAGACCGTTGAGCAAGAACAGAAGTAAACCTTTCATCTTCAAGTGTCACAGGAGTATCTGCAAATTGCTTTTTCAGCAAGTTGAGAAAGGCATCCACGAAACGGGCGGCCTCTGACGGAGTGTTGTCCAAGTTCATCGGATACCCCACAACAAAACGCTCAATGTGCTCATTTTGGGAGTACTTTTTAAGATATTCTATTATCTTTGCAGACGGAATCGTATCCAACGGAGAGGCAAAAATACGGAGCGGATCGCTAACTGCGACTCCCACTCTTTTCTTTCCATAATCAATTCCTATTATTCTATCCATAACGCAAAGTTAATTTTTTATATGGCAAAACAAGCAAGACGGCAAAAAGAAAAGAGATCGAACAACAATTTGCGCATCAACATTATCAACAGCGATTCGCACAAGGCTCTGTTCTCTGTCAAGTTTACCAAATTCACTCTCATACTGGTGCTTTCGCTGTTTATCCTGCTGCTAATAGTCGGAACATACCTTGTAACTTCCCGCACTGCGGTAAAATATACTATTCCCGGATATCCTTCAGCCGCAACCAAGCAGATGGCAGTTGAAAATGTCATCAAAATAGATTCCCTTGAGAGAATAATCGAGATGTGGTCAATGCAGCTGACCAATATCCAGAGAATTGTATCGGGAAGAGAACCTGTCGCCATGGACAGTATTGCTCAGAGAAAAAATGACGGTACCATTGACGCAGCTTCACGCGAGATGTACGCCAAAGATGACTCCATCCTTCGGGAGGAAATCCTGAAGCAGGAAAGATTCAACATCTCTTACAACACAAAGAAAAAGATTGAGCAGATAGAGGGACTGCACTTCTTTACGCCCGTAAAGGGGATAATAACGGAGGATTACAACAAGGCCATCAACCATCCGTTCGTGGATATTGCGGCAGCCGTTAATACTATCGTCTATGCAGTACTCGACGGAACTGTAGTATATGCAGGATGGAACGACGATACCGGATATACAATTCAGATACAGCATGACAACGATATCATTTCAACCTACAAACATAACGAAAAACTCCTCAAAAGCGTTGGTGATAAAGTGACAGCCGGCACTCCTATTGCATTAGTCGGAAATACCGGAAATCTGAGCACGGGCAGCCACCTCCACTTCGAACTGTGGCACAAAGGTGAGGCTGTGGACCCTACCCTGTACATCAAATTCTGATTGTAATGACTACTGCTGAACAGAAAAGGCACCTCGCAATCCTCGGCTCGACCGGATCAATAGGGACTCAGGCCTTAGATGTGATAGGACAGCATCCGGAGCTATTTGAGGTTGAGTTGCTTACCGCAAACACTAACAGTTCTCTTCTGATAGAACAAGCCATCAAATTCAAGCCCAACGCTGTTGTGATATGCGATGAAAGCAAGTATGAGGAAGTATCTCAAGCTCTTGATCCTCACTATATTAAAGTCTTCACGGGGATTGACTCAATTTGCGATCTTGTTAAGGGGAGCAACATTGATATGGTGCTGACTGCTATGGTTGGCTTTAGCGGACTGAAGCCGACTGTTTCTGCCATTAAGGCCGGCAAAATCATAGCTCTGGCCAATAAAGAGACTCTTGTCGCTGCAGGCAAGATTATCATCTCTCTTGCAAAGCAGTACGGGGCATCCATCATTCCTGTAGATTCTGAACATTCCGCTATCTTCCAATGTCTTCAGGGAGAGCATGCCAAGATTGAAAAATTGCTTCTGACAGGCTCAGGAGGCCCATTTTTGCATTCTACAAAGGAAGAACTTGCCAAAGCCACCAAAGCTGAAGCATTGAACCATCCCCGCTGGAAAATGGGCGCGAAAGTCACAATAGACTCTGCGAGTCTGATGAACAAGGGTCTCGAAATTATTGAAGCAAAGTGGCTGTTCAACATCGATCCTAAAGAGATTGAGGTGGTTATTCATCCTCAGAGTATCATTCACTCAATGGTACAGTTTTCGGACGGATCTGTAATAGCACAACTTAGCCACCCGGATATGCGCATTCCCATACAATTTGCTCTCTCCTACCCCTACCGCGTAGATCTGGACTCCGTGCGTCTCAATTTTGCACAACTTGGACAAATGACATTTTTCTCTCCGGATTTAGATAAATTTCCGTGTCTGAGGCTTGCCTACAAAGCCCTTGAAATGGGCGGAAATGCACCCTGCATTATGAATGCAGCCAATGAGGTCGCCGTTCATGCCTTTCTCAGTGAGAAAATACGGTTTATGGAGATTCCCGAAGTCATTTTCAACACTTTGGAAAAAGCCTCTTTTGTCCTCAATCCTGATATAGATGCAATTTATAGCACGGATTTTGAAGCAAAACAAATTGCCTTAAAACTGATAAAAACAAAATAACAATAATGGTTATACTGATCAAGATTATTCAAGTCATCTTTGCCCTTTCGTTACTGGTGTTAATCCACGAGTTCGGGCACTATTTATTCGCAAAACTATTTAAAACAAGAGTTGATAAGTTTTACCTCTTTTTTAATATAAAGTTCTCGATTATGAGAGCTAAAAAGATCAACGGAAAGTGGCAATTCAAGTTCTTTACAAAGAATTTGCCCGATTACGAAGGAGAGACTCCCATTGATATAAACACCTTGCCGGAAGATGACTGGAGAAGATATCCCGAACATACGGAGTATGGAATAGGCTGGCTGCCGCTTGGCGGCTTCTGCAAAATTGCAGGTATGATTGACGAGTCTATGGACAAAGAGGCAATGAAACAGCCACCTCAACCATGGGAATTTAGAACAAAACCTGCGTGGCAGCGCTTCTTTATCATGTTTGGAGGTGTTCTGTTTAACTTCATCCTTGCAATCGTACTTTACGGAGCCATCCTGCATACATGGGGTGAACAATACCTTAAAAATGAAGATGCTACATACGGTATAGCTGTCAATGATCTCTCATACGAGATAGGTTTCCGTGACGGAGACAAGGTATTGTCGCTTGACGGTGAGGTACCGAAAGATTTTCACCAGATTCAAGTCGATATAGTCCGTTCTCAAGTAGAGAAAGTTGTGGTACTGCGTGGAGCAGACACTGTCACCGTAAATATTGATCCCATCTATATTCCTGCAATACTGAATACTCCCGGCATGTTCGATTTGGCGTTCCCGTTTATCGTAACAGATGTACCTGAAGGCTCTATCAATGAACATTCGGGCATCATGGCCAATGATGAGATGACTGCTCTGAACGACTCTTCCATGTTTATTGTTCAGGCCATCCAGAGAGAACTGCTCAAGCACAAGGCCGATTCCGTTGCCGCCACTTTCAAAAGAGGAGAAGAGTCGGTAGTCGTGCCACTGCTGGTTGATACATCCGGGCTGATTCAAGTCCACATTCAAAATGATCTGACCAAACTTTTCAACGTTACCGAAAATGATTACTCCCTGCTAAGTTCAATCCCTGCCGGTTGTGTGAAAGCATGGAATGTGATCAAAAATTATATCAAGGAGCTGGGACTCATTTTCTCACCGAAAACGGAAGCATACAAATCTGTAGGAAGTTTCATTTCCATAGGAAAAATATTCCCTGGAACATGGGACTGGTACAGGGTATGGAGTCTGACAGCGATGCTCTCAATTATGCTTGGGGTGCTCAACATTCTCCCTATTCCCGCCCTTGACGGAGGACATATTCTCTTCCTGCTAATTGAGATTATCACGGGACACAAGCCGAGCGACAAAGCACTTGAGATAGCACAGACTATCGGTATGATTCTACTCATAGCACTTATGGTACTTGCCTTTGGAAATGATATTAGAGGACTATTTATAAAATAATACATATATGAAACAGATTAAATTATTACTAATGACGCTCATCGGCATCATTACAATTGCTGCCTGTTCAGACAAAAAGGCTGAAAAAGAGCCCTCCCTCCCTTCCATCAGCGGTAAGGCGGGAGAAATAGCTGTGGTTTCTACCAAATCGCAGTGGGAGGCCGAGCCCGGCACTTCCATTAGGACCGTTCTTGCTCAGGACTGCCCGTATCTACCACAGAAGGAGCCTCTTTATACTCTCTTTAATGTGCCGCAAAGCGCATTCAACAAGGTATTTCAGGTGCATCGCAATCTGATGTATATCAGTATTGACCCAACGAAAGATACCATCGGAATGCAAGTCAGAAAAGATATTTGGGCACGTCCTCAGACCATGCTTACAATCTTCGCTCCGAATGAGGAGTCTGCAGGAAAATATATCATCGACAATTCCGAGATTATCATTTCGATATTTGAACAGGCCGAAAGAGACCGCGTTATCCGCAATTCAAAGCGCTATGAAGAGAAGGATTTGAGAGATTTTATCAACGGCAGAATAGGTGGCTCTCCGTATTTTCCAAGCGGCTATGCATTAAAGAAACAAACTCCGACATTTATGTGGATTTCATACGAAACCTCATATACCAATCAAGGCATCTTTATTTACAGATTTCCTTATAAAAATGCCACTCAATTTACTCCAAAATACATTGTCGAAAAAAGAGACGAGGTATTGAAAGAGAATGTACCGGCCAGCGGAGAAAACAGTTATATGATTACCAACCCTACGATTATCCCGGGATTCAAATGGATTAGCTATAAGGGTAGAGATTTTGCCGAACTTCGCAGCCTTTGGGATACCCATAATGACTTTATGGGCGGACCTTTTGTTTCCCATTCCTTTTTAAACCGAGACAGTACGGAAGTGATCGTGGTCGAAGGCTTTGTCTATGCTCCTAAGTATGACAAACGCAATTATTTACGTCAGGTAGAGTCCATAGTTTACTCTTTCGAGTGGAACAATCCCGTCGGTAAATAATATAAAAAATTTGTATTCGTAAAAACTTTTTCTACCTTTGCACTCCCAAACTCGGAGATAATGAAAGTTTTGGGTGTATGAGGTGGGTTCGTCTAAAGGCTAGGACTCAAGATTTTCATTCTTGCAATAGGGGTTCGATTCCCCTACCCACTACAAGAAATATAAAAATATATTATAATGGCAAATCACGCATCAGCAGACAAGCGTTATCGCCAAAGCGAGAAACGCAGATTGCATAACAAGTATTATGCAAAAACAACAAGAAACGCTATCAGAGCGATTCGAAACACCACAGACAAGGCAGCAGCGGAAGCTTCTATGCCTAAAGTTTTTTCTATGATTGACAGGTTGGCAAAGACCAACGTTATTCACAAGAATAAAGCAGCAAATTTAAAAAGTGGTATTGCAGTCTATGTAAACAAATTGGCATAATTTGTTCTTTTTGCTGCACAGAATAGAAAAACTTTCCAATCTTTGGAAAGTTTTTTTATTTATGGAGGACGAGAGCAATGACAGGCATAAGAACCTTACGGGAAGAAGAGAGACCCCGCGAAAAAATGGCACTCAAAGGTGCTGAATCTCTGACAATCACTGAACTTTTGGCAATTATTATCCGAACGGGAGACAGGGGCAAATCAGCTATAGATCTCGCCAGAGAGCTGTTAGATCGCTCGGACAACAGACTTTCCGAACTTTCGAAGATGTCTCATGAGAAATTTATGACAATCGGAGGTATGGGGTCGGCTAAAACCTTCTCCATTTTAGCGGCATTTGAAATAGGCAAACGACTTTGCAGCGAAGTTCCTTCGGATCAGTTACAGATTAGAACTTCTAACATGGCGGCTCAGATCATTTCTCCTTTTATTAAAAATCTGTCGCACGAAGAGTGCTGGGTCCTATATCTTAACCGCGCCAACAAGCTTATTGGTAAGGAAAAAATCAGTAAGGGAGGTGTATCCGCCACAATTATGGATATTAAAATAATCGTTAAAAAAGCTGTTGAGAAGCTGGCGAGTTCGATAATTCTTGTACATAATCATCCGTCAGGCAATCCCTACCCAAGTGAGCAGGACCGCGCACAAACGACAGCACTGAAAGAGGCCGCCGCCTATTTTGATATCACTCTTTTGGATCATATTATTGTAGCCGAAAATAAATTTTTTAGTTTTTCCGATGAAAATTATTAACTTCGTAGATCAAACCAATATTAATCCTCATGAAAGTCATAAACCTCGGTGAAAACAATTCCGTCTTAAATCAGTACATCTCTGAAATACGTGATAAGACTATTCAGAAAGACAACATGAGATTTCGCAGAAATCTCGAAAGAATAGGAGAAATCTTTGCGTACGAGATAAGTAAGACACTCGAATACAAAACAAAAGAAGTGGAAACACCTCTTGGCATAGCAAACTGCAACGTGATAAGCGACACCATTGTGCTTGGGACTATATTGCGAGCAGGTCTGCCGTTACATCAAGGCTTGTTAAATGTTTTCGATGGCGCACAAAACTCTTTTATTGCCGCCTATCGCAAATACGGCAAGGATAACAAGTTCAATATTCAACTTGAATATGCAAGCACGCCGGCTATTGAGCGTAAAACTCTTATTATCGCCGATACAATGTTGGCTACGGGAGCGTCAATGGTCCTTGCATACGACAGATTGATTGAAAGTGGAGAGCCTTTACACGTCCACATTGTTTGCCCTGTTGCCTGCGTTACGGGAATCGATTATCTGGCAAAAAACTTACCTCACAAAAAGGTAACCTTGTGGGTAGGAACTGTTGATGAAGAACTTACCAACAAATCATACATCATCCCGGGTTTGGGAGATGCCGGAGATTTGGCTTACGGAAGTAAAATTTAATCGAATTACAACTCTTTTCGAAGTCTTGCTATCGGGATATTGAGCTGTTCCCTGTACTTTGCAACTGTACGGCGAGCGACTTTGTAGCTCTGTTTGTCGAGAACTGCAACAAGTTCCTCGTCTGTCAGAGGTTTGCGTTTATCCTCCTCGTCAATACTCTTTGCAAGTATGTTTTTGATCTCACGGGTAGAAACCTCCTCCCCGTCATTAGTCATCAGTCCCTCGGAAAAGAAATACTTTAACGGATAGATGCCGAAATGTGTCTGAATGTATTTGCAGTTTACCACACGGGAAATAGTAGATATGTCCAGGCCCGTCTTTTCAGCAATATTTTTGAGCACCATTGGCTTCAACTTTGTCTCGTCACCGTCTATAAAATAGTCATGCTGAAAATCTATGATTGCATTCATGGTATTCTGAAGCGTATTCTGCCTCTGCTTAATGGCTTCAATAAACCACTTGGCCGAGTTGAGCTTCTGCTTTACAAAAACCGCAGCATCCTTATCCTGTCTGGCGGAGCCTTGAGGAGTAGTTAAAATATCGGCGTAGCGCTTATTGATCCTCAGCTCCGGTACTGAAAACTTAGGCATAGTCATTACTAACTCTCCATCCTTCATCTCAAGTAAAAAGTCAGGTACAACCTGCTGTGCCTGATCCATATATGAATCATCAATCTGCCCTCCCGGTCGAGGATTGAGCTTCACGATCTCATCAATCGCCCCCTTTAGCTCATCTTCAGTGATGTTCATCTTGGATATTATCTTTGTGTAGTGTTTCTTTGAAAATTCAATAAAAAATTCATCCAAAATCTTCTCTGCGATCTGCTGCTCCTTAGAGTGATTCTTTGCACGAATTTGAAGCAGAAGGCACTCTCGTAAATCTCTGGCACCGATACCGACCGGCTCAAACTCTTGAATAACCTTTAAAATCTTCTCAAGCTCTTCTTCAGAAGTCTCGATGTTGAGTCTGAAAGAAATATCATCGGCAAGAGAGTCTAAATTACGCCTCAGATAACCGTCATCATCAAGCATTCCTATCATGAAAAGAGCTATTTGCTTTGAACGCTCATCCAAACTACTGTATCCCAACTGCATCTCAAGACTCTGATGAAAACTCTCTCTGACGGAAAAAGTATTGTACTGAGGCTTCAAATCTTTGCCCTGATTGTTAACATAGAGCTTATAGGAAGGTGTCGGATCGTCGGTACCATACTCACTCAATGACACATTCTTATTCTCTTCGTCAGAATCATCCACCACTTCATCAAGCACAGGATTTTCTTCAAGTTCCTTTTTGATTCTTTGCTCCAATTCCAAAGTGGGCAATTCCAGCAACTTGATAGTCTGAATCTGAAGAGGCGATAAACGCTGAATCTGTTTTTGTTGGAGTCCTTGCTTTAACATATTGCTACAAAGATACGTTTTTTATTTAACTTCGCACTCTAAAATAAGCAACAATGGCAACCGAAGAACCTATCCTTATTGATGTTGAAAAAGTTATTGCGGCCAAAAGCCCTTCATTATCAAAACGTATTCCAAAATTTATCATCCGATATCTGAAGAAAATTGTCCATCAGGACGAAATCAATGATATGCTTACGCAGTTCGGTGACACTAAAGGAGTTGAATTTGCCGCCAATGTACTGAAATATCTTAACGTTACCTATACTCCTCATAATATTGACCGTCTCGACCCTGACGGAAGATATATTTTTGTTTCAAATCATCCGCTTGGAGGTTTTGACGGAATGGTTCTTATCACCATTATTGGAGCAATTTATCCTGATGTAAAGTTCGTAGTAAATGATCTTCTGATGTTTATCAAACCTTTGGAGCCAATCTTTCTGCCTGTCAATAAATTTGGGAAGATGTCAAAAAACTATGCTGACCTTATTAATTCGTCATATTCATCCAACACACAAATCTTGAACTTTCCCGCCGGCCTTTGTTCAAGGCTCATCAAAGGTAAGATCACAGACTTGGAATGGAAGCCGAGTTTTATAAAAAAGGCTACAGAATACAATCGAGATATAGTCCCAATATACTTTTCGGGGCGCAATTCCGGCTTTTTCTATCGCCTGGCCAAACTTAGAAAATTCTTGGGAATAAAATTTAATATTGAGATGATGTACCTTCCAAATGAACTCTTTAAGCAAAAAAACCGTAACTTTGACGTTTATTTTGGAACTCCGATCCCCGTGGAAACGTTGACAAAAGATAAAACGGCAGCACAGTGGACAGAGTATATTAGAAATATTGTATATAATGGAGCCCATAATTCAACCGATTGATAGAAAGCTGCTTCTTGATGAGCTTTCCCCTGAAAAATTTGTCCGCAACACTAATCGCGGATCTAGTCAACTTTATGAAGTCACAGCCGCCGACTCTCCCAACATCATGAAAGAAATCGGCAGACTGAGAGAGATTTCGTTCAGGACGGCCGGCGGAGGAACAGGTAAGAGTTTCGACATTGATGATTATGACATTGATCCGGAGCACCCATACAAGCAGCTGATTGTCTTTGATCCGGACCAGACGGAGATCCTTGGCGGGTATCGCTATATCGTATGCGGACCTGGTTTTGACACAAAGAAAATGGCTACCGATGAGTTGTTTAAGTTTTCGGACAAATTTATAACCGATTATCTTCCGACTACTATCGAACTTGGGAGATCCTTTGTACAGCCAATGTACCAGAGACTCAATCTCAGACGTAAGGGGATCTTCGCCCTGGACAATCTTTGGGATGGTCTTGGTGCCCTGATTGTAAAATATGATGCGTTTGAGTATTTCTTTGGCAAAGTAACAATGTACACCTCTTACAACTATAAGGCTCGCAACATATTACTCAACTTCATGAATAAATATTTCGTTGACGAAGAGCAATTGGTTACTCCTATCAAACCTCTCGATTTTGATAATTCAAATCCTTATTACATAAATCTGTATGACGGATTGAGCTACAAGGAAGCTTATAAGGTAATGGTCTCCAAACTGAAGGATAATGGAGAGCTTGTACCGCCGCTTATCAACTCATACATGAATATTTCTCCCAATATGAGAGTGTTCGGTACTGCATTGAACAAGGATTTCGGAGGTGTTGAAGAGACCGGTATTTTAGTCTCCATCAAGGATATGTACCCCGAAAAGACAGAACGCCATATCAAGACTATCAACGATATTATTAAAAGGCGCCTCTGGTGGAGAAGGTCTTCAAAGAGATTACCTATTTAGAGAGATATGGGCTATGCCGCTCAGAGTAATGTAATAGGCATAGTCGTAACAACAGTAGATAGTCCGTCCGGTAGCTTTCCTGCTGACGGATGTGCAGTATTTAAAATTGAAGTAATTCTCACGTAACACGCTGACAGGTAGTGTACTTTTGGGTGTTTTGCACAATTTGGCAAGAATTCTCCTGTTGCGTGAAAGAATATTGTTGATCCTTATAACCTCCCGATCCCTCCTGTTCCTCAACCTGTTGTTATAGCTATTGCGACACATATCGCAACAAAACTTTTTGTCGCTTCTCCCGACAAATTGCTTTCCGCATTCCATACATTTACCGCTGTTAATCGTGCCCACGACATCTATCAGATCATTCATTTTTTTGTTTCAAAAATAGCCAAAGAAACCTGTCATGCGGAGGCCCCAATATATGTTTTGCTGTATTTGTAAAAGATTTACTTTTTCTCGAGAAAAAAAGTCAAAAATCCGTAAATATTCCTACACACTTACACGTAATTATAATCGAATCTAAGTGTTTAAAGTATGGTTGAAAGACGAAAACCTGATTTATTTTGTCCTCGAAACATTTTTAAAATACATCATTTATGGAAATTACATCAATTAATCGGGTTGAGCTGCGCGGCAGATTGGGGCAGGACCCGAAAATCACGAAAGTGGGAGATTCGCAGGTCTCAAGATTTTCAGTTGCAACCAATGAAACATTTAAAGACAAGAAAGGAGAATTGAAGGAGGAGACGACATGGCACAATGTCGTAGCATGGGCCGGTAAATCAATCGAAGATTGCAGCAAACTAAAGAAAGGGACATTAGTTTCGGTAATCGGAAGACTTAGAACTGCAAAGTATGTTTCTGCAGCAGGAGAGGATAAGCAATTTGTCGAAATTGTCGCTACCAAGCTCAATTCGGTGGAGCAAAATGAATAATCGCTGATTATTTACAAAAAAGGCTTAAATTTGTAATTTGGGTTAAAGATAAACATCATGCGAGACTTTTATTTGTACAACACACTTACAAGAAAAAAAGAAAAATTTACGCCTGTTCATCCCAATATGGTAGGGTTATACGTATGCGGCCCTACCGTATATGGTGATGCTCACCTGGGACATGCACGTCCGGGCATCACATACGATGTACTGGTAAGACTTCTGCGGAAGATAGGCTATAAAGTGCGATATGTAAGAAACATTACGGACGTAGGACATCTTGAAAACGACTCTGACACGGGAGAAGACAAGATCGAAAAGAAGGCACGCCTGGAGCAACTTGAGCCGATGGAAATTGTACAAACATATACTTTGCGCTACCATGATGCCATGCGAAAGCTGAATGTGCTTCCGCCAAGTATCGAGCCAAGGGCTTCCGGACATATCATTGAGCAGATTGGTTTGGTACAGAAGATACTGGATGCCGGTTTTGCGTACGAAAGCAATGGCTCCGTATATTTTGATGTGGCAAAATACGACCTGCAGCACAAATACGGCATTTTGTCCGGCAGGACTGTAGATGATATGATTTCCAATACACGTACTCTTGAAGGGCAGGATGACAAGCACTCCCCTTACGATTTCGCATTGTGGAAAAAAGCTGCTCCGGAGCATATTATGCACTGGCCTTCACCATGGAGCGAAGGTTTCCCCGGCTGGCATCTTGAGTGCTCCGCAATGAGCGAAAAGTATCTCGGAGAGGAGTTTGATATTCACGGCGGAGGAATGGACTTGCTCTTCCCGCATCATGAGTGCGAACTTGCGCAAAATACTGCATCAAGGGGAAAGGGAGGCGTTCACTATTGGATGCACAACAATATGATTACCATCAACGGCAGAAAAATGGGCAAATCTTTGGGCAACTTTATCACACTTGAAGAGTTGTTTAAAGGCACACACAAAGAACTTGCTCAAGCCTACTCACCGATGACCATAAGGTTTTTCATACTTCAGGCCCACTACCGGAGCACATTAGACTTCAGTAATGAAGCATTGCAGGCTGCCGAAAAGGGACTGAAGAGGCTTATGCAGGCATCCAAAGATGTAAAAAGCCTCGCTACTGATGAAAAAGCGGCCTCTTTGAATGAGATTGCCGAAATTGAAAATCATATCTATGATGCTTTGTGCGATGATATGAATACACCTGTTGCCGTATCTTACCTGTTTGAAGCGGTGAAGATCATCAATAGCATCAAAGACAAAAGCATCTCTATCAACAGCAGCGACAAAGCGGCACTTGAGAAGCTGTTCCTGGATGTGGCCACAGATATTCTCGGCCTTGAAGATGAACAGTCCGAATCCACCTCGGAAAAAGTGATAGACGGACTGGTCAATATGGTCCTGGATGTTCGCAAGCAGGCTAAGGCCAACAAAGAATGGGCCACCAGTGATAAGATCAGAGACGACCTGAAAGCCATCGGTATCGGTATTAAGGATACCAAAGATGGCTGCGAATGGACTTTGAACGAATAGCCTTTTTGCTATTCGTAGATAAAGTTTATGGTCTTTTTGAGTGCCGGATCGAGACTGTTTGCCACAGGACAGGTCTTAGCAGAATTCTCAATTAAAGCTTTCTCTTTGGCTGAGTAGTTGCTCCCTTTCGGAAACTCTACGTCAAGGATAAGTTCTGCTACACGACGAGGGTTGGCAGCCATAACCTTTTCCGTATGAATTGTTGTGCCGTCTATCGAAAAGCCGTGAGTCTTTGCTGTCATGCCTATGATGGTGAGCATACAGCAGCCAAGTGCGGACGCAAACAGATCTGTCGGAGAGAATAAAAGCCCGTCCCCATTATTGTCTTTCGGTGCGCTGGTCATTATTTTGCTGCCTGAGTCAAGATGCTCAACTTCAGTGCGCAAATTTCCAAGATAAGTAGTCTTTATAAGTGTCATGATTTTATATATTAAGATTAATTCTCAACTATCTTAGCGTGCAATGTGGCTGATGAACATGATGTTACCTCTACCATGACATATTCACCGGCATGGTGTCCCTCAGCAGCAAATACACACATCTTATTTTGCTGATTACGACCGACCATCTCATCCGCAGAGCGTTTTGAAGTCCCTTCGATAAGCACTTCGTAAATTTTACCGATAGATTCCCTATTCCTTTCCAACGATATTTCGTTCTGCAAATCAATGATTTCCGTAAGGCGAGCAGTCTTAACTTCAACAGAGACATCATCCTTGAACTGACGGGCTGCCTTGGTATTCGGCCTTTCAGAGTACATAAACATAAAAGCCCCGTCAAAACGCACTTCTTTAAACAGAGAGATGGTCTGATCGTGATCTTCTTGAGTTTCCCCGCAGAAGCCGGCTATCACATCTGTGGTAATGGCACAGTCCGGCAAAATCTCTCTGATCTTGGCAATCCTCTCAAGGTATCCCTCGCGAGTATATTTTCTATTCATCCTGTCAAGCATCACTGTGCTTCCCGACTGAACCGGAAGGTGAATATGATTGCAAATATTTGAATACATTGCCATAGTGTAGAGGACACCGTTGCCCATATCCTTGGGGTGTGAAGTTGAAAATCTCACCCTCAGCTGTGGACTGATAAGTGCCACTAATTCAAGTAATTGGGCAAAATTAACGGTTTTAGTGGGATTGTCCCGATCCACCCACAGATAAGAATCCACATTCTGTCCGAGCAGATTGACCTCTTTATATCCATTGCTGAAAAGCTCTTTGGCCTCACGAATGATGCTTTGCGGATCACGGCTTCTCTCGGCCCCGCGAGTATAAGGCACTACGCAATACGAACAGACATTATTGCACCCACGCATGATGGAAATATATGCAGAGACCCCATTGCTGTCCATTCTGACCGGAGAAATATCTGCATAAGTCTCTTCGTGCGAGAGAATTGTATTAATCTGCCTGCCATCGGAAGCAACAGCCGCAATCAACTTCGGCAAATC
The DNA here is from genome assembly GCA_028691975.1 of Bacteroidales bacterium. Classification (GTDB taxonomy): domain Bacteria; phylum Bacteroidota; class Bacteroidia; order Bacteroidales; family UBA932; genus Cacconaster. The sequence continues at coordinate 21,198 of JAQUYF010000008.1, forward strand.
CCTATATGCATCCGGTCCTGCCACGATATCAACCGTATTAGTTTCGAAGAGTGAATCTTTCATCCTCTCTGCCATGCAGCCAAGCACTCCTATTACCAATCTCTTCTTTTTCTTCTTTTCCTGACGGAACACCTCCAGCCGGCCAAGTACCCTCTGCTCGGCATTATCCCTGATTGAACAGGTATTGATAAGGATTATATCCGCATTTGTCATCTCATTGCAAAGGGAATACCCTGCATCCTGCAAAATGGAAAGCACTACTTCGCTGTCATTTACATTCATTTGACAGCCGTAAGTCTCTATAAAAACTTGAGGCTTGTGTGTGTCAAAAACAGGCTTCACATTGCGGTATTGTTCTTGCTTCATATTTTTAATGTTCCTGTCATCTAATTCTGTGCAAAGATAAGTTTTTTATATCTTTGTAAGTTAATTGGCAATCAAATTATGTGAAAAATGAAAAGAGTCCTCATTCTCTCCCTCCTGTTGACGGTCGTGCTTAGCAGCTGTCAAAACTACAAAAAACTTTCCGTTGAGTCATACTCTATTGATCAGGTAGAGAGTTTCGCCATGGAAAAAGGAAAAATGGCATCGAAAATGGTAATAAAGGTTGTCGTCAACAATCCTACTTCGTCAAAATATACTATCAAAAAGCTTGATGCAGTGCTATATACGGGCAATCAAAAAAGATTTGCGGAAATTTCCGCTCTGGAAAATGCGGTCATCACTCCTAACAGTAATGGTGAAGTACCGGTATTGATGAATGTTACCCTTCTTAATGCTCTGTCCGCCCTCTCTGCCGGCCTTATTTCTAAAGACAGCCTCAATTTGGATGATATGACCGTTGATATAGATATGATCATTCATTCAGGCATCTTCTGCAAAAGGATAAAAGAAGCAGGAATACCTGTTGACCAGCTACTTAATCAAATACAAAAATGAAACGATTGATTATAGCAGCCATGCTGCTGATTTGTGCCGATTATGCATTTGCACAATACGATTACGAAATGAGAATTGATACAATTCCTTCATTCAGGCAAAGCCTTGAAATTGATACACTACTGATGGGCCGAAACATATACGATCTTCTCAATGAAAAGGGAATAATCTCCGGAAGAGTGAAAATTACGCAGTCCGGTACACTCACAAAAGCCATGAGGCAGCACTCTACGGACAACGCTTCAAAGAGAATCAATGGATACCGTGTGAGAATCTATTTCGATAACAGCCAGAATGCGCGGTATCAGTCTGAGAGGATCCTTGAGAGATTTGCGGAAGAGTATCCGAATATCAGAGTATACAGGAGCCATGTCAGCCCCTATTTCAAGGTGACAGTGGGGGATTTCCGCACCCGCGGAGATGCTTATATGCTCGCGGACAAGCTGAAGTCAAGCTATCCGGCTGCATTTATTGTAAAAGAAACAATTAATTACCCAAGTTTTTAAATATGAAACATTTGATTTATACAGCAATTTTGTCTGTATTATTATTTTCATCCTGTAATATGAATAATGACAACAATCCTCTTCTGGAGCAATCAATCAATCCTTTTGGCGCTCCGGCTTTTGATAAGATCAAAACGGAAGATTACAAGCCGGCTTTTTTGGCTGCCATCGACTCTGCCAAAGTAGAAATTAACGCTATCACCACTAATGAAGAGGCTCCAACTTTTGAGAATACCATCGAAGCCTTACAGTATGCCGGACGGGATCTCACATCTATCGGTAGTATATTCTTCAATTTATTAGAGAGTTGCACCAATGAACAGATGCAACAGATTGCTGAAGAGATATCTCCTTTGATGACGGAATACAGCATGTCCATCATTCTTAATCCCGACCTGTTTAAACGTGTAAAAAGCATTTATGACAATCGGGCCGGCCTTTCTCTCAATCAGGAGCAGTCCAAACTTCTCGAGGAGACATACAAGTCTTTCGCCGATAACGGAGCCAATCTTAATGATGAGGATAAAGCCAAATATGCCAAGATTCAGGAGGATCTCTCCCTTGCTTCATTAAAGTTCGGGAAGAATGTACTTTCAGCTACCAATGCCTTCACCATTAACATCACTGATGAAAATGATCTTGCAGGTCTGCCACAGTATGTAAAAGAGATGGGTATGGCTGACGCAAAGCAGCGCAACAAGGAGGGATATGTATTCACTTTGGAGGCTCCGAGTTACGGGCCATTCATGAAATACAGCGAAAATCGGCCTGTGAGAGAGAAAATGTGGAAGGCATACAACAGCAGGTGTATAGGAGGCGAATTTGACAACACTGAAACAATCAGACAGATTGTCGATTTAAGGTTGCAGGAAGCCATTATCCTGGGATATAAGGATTATGCCGAATATGCAATCAAGGACAGGATGGCAAAAACTCCTGAAACTGTGAACAGCTTTATTGCCAATCTTATGGAGAAATCACTTCCTTTCGCAAAGAGAGATGTCTCCGAAGTTCAGCAGTATGCAAACGAAAATGGCTTTGAAGGCCAATTAATGCCATGGGACTTCTCTTACTGGTCTGAAAAATATCAGGAAGAAAAATTTTATCTCAACGAAGAGCTTCTCAAACCCTATTTTGAGCTTAGCAGCGTTCAGGGGGCAATCTTTGACCTTGCAAACAGACTCTACGGGCTCAACTTTAAGGAAAATAAGGATATTCCTGTTTATCACCCCGACGTAAAAGCTTTTGAAGTCACAGATAAAGACGGACGCTTCATGGCTTTGCTCTATATCGACTACTTCCCTCGTGAAAGCAAAAGAGGAGGCGCATGGATGACATCTTTCAGAGAGCAGGGAGTGTACAAGGGTGTGGAAGAGAGACCTTTTGTCTCTCTTGTAACAAACTTTACCAAACCTACGGAAAAAGATCCGTCCCTCTTGACTTTTGATGAATTTACCACCATTCTCCATGAATTTGGCCATGCCCTTCACGGGATGCTTGCAGAGGGCACATACAGCACACTGACCGGTACAAATGTGCCGCGCGACTTTGTAGAATTGCCGTCTCAGATCATGGAAAACTGGGCATACGAACCGGAATATCTTCAATCTTTTGCAAAACACTATCAGACAGGCGAAGTAATTCCTCAAGAGTTAATTGACAAGATTATAGCTGCCAAAAATTACCTTGCAGGCTACGGCAGCGTCCGACAACTTCAATTCGGCACTATCGATATGGCCTGGCACACCGCCACATCCGTTCCGACCGGATCAATTGTTGAATATGAACACAACTCCTTACAGCCATCTGCCATCATGCCTTTTATTGATTCAACTGCCACTGCTCCCGCTTTTACTCATATCTTTTCGGGTGGCTATGCAGCCGGCTATTATTCATATAAATGGGCTGAAGTACTTGAAGCTGACGCTTTTGCCCTATTCAAGGAGAAAGGTATTTTCAATAAAGAAGTAGCTGAATCCTTCAGAAAAAATATCCTTTCACGTGGGGGAATTGAGGATGCAGATGTGCTTTACCGTAACTTCAGAGGAAGAGACCCTCAGGTTGATGCACTTCTCGAGAAACTTGGAATGAAATAACCAAAACCAACCACATATCAAATGCAACGCTTATTATTATTTGCTACAGCCGCACTGCTCCTGGTGAGCGGATGCTGCAACAAAGAGAAAAATGAAACCGTGAGTATGGAAAATGACGTAATCAGTACCATTATAGCTCGCCGCAGCATCAGGGCTTATAAACCTGAACCTGTTGACAGAGCAATTATGGATAAAATCGTTAAGACGGCTATCCACGCACCAAACGCAATGAACGCACAGCCATGGGAGATCAGGGTTGTAGATAATCCTGATTTTATAGAAGGGACTACGAAGATTTACGTGGAAAAAATGAAAGCAGATCCACGCGGAGCACGCATGATTGACTCCACATTTGTCAATATGTACAGAAATGCTCCGACTGTAGTATTCATTGCCATAAATGACGGAAGGTTCTCCCAAATTGACTGTGGAATACTTTCGGCAACCATGATGCTTGCAGCCAAATCCCTGGGTGTCGGATCAGTCCCTCTTGGAGGGCCGGTTGACTTCTTTAAGAGTGAGGAGGCCTCTGAATATTACGCAAAACTCAATATTCCCGAGACTCATCATCTTGCCCTTATCATTGGGTTCGGCTATCCGAATCAGTCTCCGGAAACCAAACCAAGAGACGAATCCAAGATTCAGTGGATTGACTAACCTATTTTGTGAAACTCTCCTATCGGATCTCCGATATTGAAAGTAAGTGACTGTACCCTCCCTTCCTTTACTGTGAAGGTGAGGGTAAATTTTCCTGCACCTGGCACACGAAATCTGAAATCATTGCCACTCACATGCTCAAGCATCGAGTCAACCTTATTGAGCTTGAAGTAGAGCACTCCCCCCTTTTCATATACGGTCGCTGTCCCGAAAACAGGCTTGTCATATTTGCCCGTATATGCGCCGTTCTTTAGAGGCTGGGGTATAATTTCCTCCTTCTTCTCAGGTTCACTCTGCTCTTTTGGTGTTGAATCTTCCTTAAACTGAGCGAGGTACTTTTCACTCCAGTCGCTTCCCTTTACACCAAGGTACATATCAATCAATTCTCGGGCAATAGCCGCCTGAGGATCTGAAGTTTTACCATTGTTTGTCAGAATGGCAATACCCATATTAAGTTCGGGAACCAACCCGACCAGAGAAGTGTAGCCATATCCAAGCCCTGTATGCCTTATATACTGACATTTTGTACTCTGCTCTATTGTCCAGCCTTGGGCGTATGCACAGATACGGGTCGAATCGTAAGCTGTAATTGTCTGAGGATAGAAGAGATAATCATGATTCTTACGGGAAATAACCTGTTTGCCGTTAAACTCACCGTGATCAAGATTCATCTTCAGCCAATTGGCCATATCGCTTGCGGTAGTCATCACAAAGGCTGCCGGGGCCACAGCGGAGAGCCAGGTGAAAGCATCTTCTCTGTCATCGCGAGGCGAAATAACAAGAGAATCGACATCACTCTTATAATCAACTCTGCATCCGAGAGCCAGGTCAGGTGAACTGAAAAAAGCCTTGTTACCTGTCGTACTGTGCTTCATTTCGAGAGGTTCAAACAAATATTTAGCAATTGCATCATCCCAACTCTCTTGGTTGTATTTCTCGATAATCTTTGCTATTACGGTGTACATCTCATTGTTGTAGGCATATCTTGTACGAAAACTGTAAGTCGGCTCGAGTACACTGAAAAGACAGTAAAGATCATCTCTGTCATAGCCGAAAAAAGGCATATCATCCATGGCGTAAGTCTTGAATCCTGTCTTATGAGTCATAACTTCTTTAACGAGAAGATTTGCCGTTGCCCATTTGTCGTAAAGCCTGAAATCGGGCAGATGATTGACTACGGTATCCCCCCATTTTACATCGTATTTGTCCATGGTAATGGCCAAAAGAGCAGCAGTCATGGCCTTTGTCGTAGATGCTATCACAAACTGGGTGTTTTCCGGATCAACCGGCTTGGCATCAGGCTGTAAAGAGGTCTTTCCATAACCCTTTAAAAAAACGGTACGGCCGTCCTTGACAACAACGACAGCCATTCCGGGAAGATTCCATTCGTCAAATGTTTTTTGACAGTATTCTCCAAATTGCGGAGGAATTTGAGCCGTATAATCTCTCTTGCAACTCTGAAGTGAGAGTAAAGCGGCAGCGATAAGAAGGGTAATAAGTATGCGTTTCATTGTAATTGCTTTTCCTTACAAAGGTAAGCAATAAAAACGATTCTACTCAAAACTCTCTGCTATCGGCATTCCTTCATAAAAAGCCAATATCTTGGAACGAAGCAGAAATTCAAACTTTGCACGAGCCTCTTCGGAAAGTGAAGATGCCAAACGTGCGCGCACCTGACTGTACTGATAGGTATTTGAACGTCCTGACAGATATTTCTCCTCCTCAAACTCAAAAGCCTTCTGAGATGCCTCAACACCCTTTTGAGAGCTGATGAACTTCTGATATGCTCCTTGAGCGTTAACCCACGCCTGCTGTACCTCTTTGTAAAGATCCTGTTTGGTCTTATCGAGAGACAGTTGCTGATTGCGAATGCCCAATTTTGCGCTACGCACACTGTTGCGGGTTGCCATCTTGTTGAAAATAGGTATACTCAGGGAAAGTCCGATGGATGTAGCACCATTCTGGCTAAGCTGATCAGCCATAGATGTGTTATTGAGTCCCGTCGCCAGTTTATGCACGTAATAGTATGAATTGCTGTAAGATGCTCCAAGAGAAAGAGTCGGATAGTATGCCGATTTGGCCACCTCAAGACTCTTCTCGCTTTCGTTTACCCTCAACTGAGCCGCCTTTACTGCCGGCTTATTGGCAACATAAGAGCTGTAAATATTTGAAGGCTCGGAATATCTCACTTGGGAAGCAAGTAATGTCGCATCCACATCCGGCATATCTACATCAAATCCTTCCATATCCTGAAGATTGATAGCCTGAGCCAGATCGAGCAGGGCTACCTGCAGATTGTTGGCGGCATCAGTTACATTCATCTCCTCTTTTGCCGCACTTGCCTGAGCATCACATAGCTCTGATTCCGGACTTTTACCGGCCTGTACAAGATCTTTGGTACGGTCAACAAGCTCTTTACTCAATTCCAGTTGGGTAATGGCTATCTTGTAAAGCTCTTTTGTGAAAAGTACCTGCAAATAATACCCGGTAATTTGGAGGGAAACATTTTCTTTAGCCTGATTTAAGTCCTCAACAGCCGCCTCAAGTTCAAGAGCATTTGCCTTAATTTGATTATTGATCCGAAATCCCGAAAAGATCGGAATACCGGCGCTCACGCCGAAATTGGAAGTTGACGATGTACGATCCTGATAGAGGCCGTCTCTATCCTGTGCTCTACCGAGGTAGAGATTCTGCCCGACATTAGCCGAAAGGGACGGCAATCGGGACAGTTGCGATGTTTGAAGAGTTATCTCCTGATTTTCCTTAATCAGGTCGTACTGTTGTACGGAAATATTATGCTCTACCCCAAACTCAATACACTTGCGCAAACTCCACGGCTCTTTTACCTCCTGTGCAAAAACAGTTGCAGCGCAAAGTATTGATACTATTGATACTGTAAATATTTTCTTCATGTCTGCCTATTTATCGCTTTTCTTGTTACCTTTCAATTGATCTTCGGTGGTTACCCCTGACAAAATCTCAACATTGATACCGTCTGACAGACCAAGTTCGACATGTTTCTTTTCAAACTTCTGCGACTTGCCATCCATTCCCGTAAAGACCTCAACGAATGTTGAATCTCCCGAAAATGAAATAGTACTTTCCGGAACGCTCATTACATTTTCTCTGCTGTCAAGGATAATCTCCGCATTAGCACTGTATCCCGCCCTGATAAATGTGTCATCCGGAATCTTAACAGCAGCCTTGATCTCAAACAAGATAGCACCGTTTTCTTCTGTGCTCTTAGGAGAAATGTACTCAAGTACTGCATTAAACTTCTCTCCCTGAATAGCACCTACGGTGATCAAAAGGTCCATTCCCTCTTTGATTCGACCGACTTCAGTCTCGTCAATATTGCCCCTGAAGATCATATTGCTCATATCGGCAACTGTTGCAATGGTCGTACCGGCATTAAATGTATTGGCCTGAATAACTGAATTACCTACTTTTACAGGTATGTCTAAGATCATACCTGAGATGGTAGAACGGATATTGGTGGTACTGAATGACGCAGAACGCTTAGCGATACCGTCTCTTACGATCTCAAGATAATCCTGAGCCGTCTGAAGATCCTGTTTTGCGATAGCGAGATTTGTCTCTTCTTTCTCATATTCTTCTTTAGTGACAACCTTCTTTTCATACAGAGCCTTGGTTCTGTCAAATTCTCTCTGAGTCTGCTCTAAATTCAACTTAGCCTTTGTAACCTGAGCTTCCGCTGAATTGAGTGTTCCCATTTCCGGAATAACCTGAATTTTAGCAATCAGCTCGCCTTCCTTCACATATTGACCTGCCTCTTTGTAAAGAGCCGATACGATTCCTGAAATTTGAGGTACAATTGCCACCTCGTCTCTCGGCTCCACTTTTCCCGTTGCAACGGTTTTTTTCTGAATAGTCATTGTCTGAGGGGTTACTATCTCATAACTTGTAACCTTTGGCTGAGACTTCTTCCACAAGAAGACAAATGTTCCTATGATTAAAAGGCCCAGCACTACAAATAAGATTGTTCTAAATACTTTTTTCATTTTACTATTATTTATATTTTTATTATTATCAATTGTTGTTACTCTTCTCTAATGGCGTCTATTGCCTTGATCTGCAATGCTCTCCATGCCGGCAAAATACCTGACAGCAGGCCACAGACCACAATAATCAGGGCTGCGACAAGTGCTGTTGTAAAGTCCATCTGCGGATTTTGAAAAAAGGCTCCACTGCTTGGATTGGCCGCCAGAATCTTCGACACTACGGCCATCGATCCAACTCCCGCCGCCAGCCCGAAAAAGCCTGCCACAACTGTCAGTACAAGGCTTTCGCTCATTATCTGAGAGATAATGCTGAATGGCTTCGCTCCCATAGCGCGTCTTACCCCTATTTCCTTGGTCCTCTCTTTTACCGTGATCATAACGATGTTACTTACTCCGATAGCACCTGCCAGCAATGTTCCTACCCCTACCAGCCATGTCAACAGGGAAATACCTATTGCCATTTTTTCAAATCTCTGCGCTATCTTCTCAATATCAACTACTTGTACAGCAAATTTATCTGTAGGAGAAATCGAGTGTCTACTTCTGATAAGAGCAGTGATCTCATCCTCCTTGTCCGAAATAGTAACACCTCTCTTAGCGGTAACCATCATCATATCCACAACATCACCTCTGTTATAAACTTGCTGAACCACTGAATAAGGAATTGCGACAGCCTCTCCGTCACGACCATTGAGGTTAATACCGGTTGGGATCTGATCAGTCACTCCGATTATCTGATAATTGACTCCTCCTACTTTGATGTACTCTCCGATAGGATTTTCCCCCGGTATAAACAGTTCGTCATATATTTTCTTCCCCAGTACACAAACTTTTCTTTTGGACAGGACGTCCATCTCATTGATGTATCTGCCATAATAGATGTTCTGCGCCACAATCTGAGGATATGTTGCCGGCAGACCTTTTACATTGTAACTCCCCGTCTTATCCTTTCTGACCAATTTGGTTGAATTGGCAAACATGACGGGAGAGACAATATCCATCTCAGGAAACTGAGCTTTCACTGCAGCGATATCATCCTGCTTCATATCCCAGTAGCGACCTTTTCTAAAGCCCATGTAAGCCTCAGTTGTGGAATTGGTCCAAATCATGCAGGCATTGTACGGTACATCTTCGATTTGAGAAGTGATTCCTGTCCACAGACCATTACCGGCACTCAACATTACAACCAGCATGAATATGCCCCAGAACACACCAAACGCGGTAATAAAACTCCTCCTTTTGTTGCGTGAGATGCTCATCCACACTTCACGCCAGCGATCTGCATCAAATATATTATTCATATCTCAACGCCTCAATTGGTTTAATTTTAACTGCTTTTTTTGCCGGAATATACCCTGCAACCAAGCCGGCAACAATCAATACTATGGTTGCACTGATTACGATTCCCAGATCCACGGATGGGTTAAGAAATGTAACCATACTGTCCTGTGAGGCTCCGACTGTAGGCTTGGCTGTCATCATATTCATCACCTCAACTACACCCATACCGAGAAACATTCCCACATATCCGAAGCATGCCGTAATCATCAAACACTCCGTAAGTATCAACTTTATGATAGACGATGGCCTTGCCCCGATAGACTTTCTTATACCGAACTCTTTGGTTCTCTCTTTCACCGTAATGAGCATAATGTTGCTGATACCCACAATCCCCGCAATCAGTGTCCCAACGCCGATAATCCAGATAAACAGGGTGATACCTCCGAAAATACCCTGAGCCTGATTATAATCCTTCCATGTATTGTAATAATAGACAGCTGAATTGTCCTTAGGGTCAAATTGCTTTTTATGCCCCATCTTTGATTTCAGACTCAAGTCAAATTCATTAATATCATCCATATTACCTTTCAGATCTTCAATATAGAAGCCCAACTCGTTGTACCCGCGTTTGGCAGGATTATATATCTTATCTGCCGTAGAGAGGGGTATCAGCGCAAAAGGTCTCTGTGCCATATCGTCATCCATATAGACTCCGACCACCTGATAAGAGACTTTATTAACCACAACATATTTTCCCAAAGGATCCTCACCCTTAAATAAGATATCCACCGTACGCTTGTGCAATACTATGACCTTTCTGGTCTGGTCCATATCCATTTGGTTGATATTTCTACCCTTTATTATATGCATATATGTGATTTTCGTATAGTTCAGATCACATCCCTGAATCGGTGCTGCCACATACTCATTACCGTAAACAATGTTGGCACCGTAAATTGTGTTTTTTGCCGAATATGCACCGATGTTGGGCAGTTCTTTCTGCAGATAAGGGCCATCAGTTGCATCGAACTTGATTCTACGTCCCACCTGCAAACCCTGATATGCTATAGATGTGCGTCCCGGCCACATTTGCGACACATTCATATTGCTGCTGCCGTAGTTATACTGAATACCGTTACGCAGTCCGTTACCGGCACCCAGCAATACTATAAGAATAAATATCCCCCATGCCATTGAAAATCCGGTCAGGAAGGTGCGGAGTTTATTTTTCTTAAGCGAACTTGCTATTTCATTTAACAGATCGAACATGGCCTAAACTTTTTCAATTGAACCGATAATGCCATCCTTGATTCTGATAATCTTTTGGGCCATGGCCGCCATATCAGGGTCGTGAGTCACCATCACAATTGTCATCCCCTCCCTATTAACACTCTTAAGTATCTCCATCACTTCGATGGAAGTGGTGCTGTCCAGGGCTCCTGTCGGCTCATCTGCCAATATCACTTGAGGACTGGTCACAAGCGAACGGGCAATTGCCACCCTCTGCTTCTGTCCGCCGGACATCTCGGAAGGCAAATGATCGGCCCAATCAGCTATTCCCATTTTATCAAGATATTCCATTGCTATCTCGTTTCTCTTCTTTCTGCCTACCCCCTGATAATAGAGAGGCAACGCCACATTTTCAACGGCCGTCTTGAAAGAGATCAGATTGAACGACTGAAAGACAAACCCGATGAGCCGATTACGATACTCGGCTGCGACCTTTTCAGAAAGATCTTTAATCAATATATCATTAAGGTAGTATGTACCTGTATCGTATGTATCCAAGATTCCGAGAATATTCAACAAGGTTGACTTGCCGGAGCCGGATGCTCCCATAATAGCCACGAACTCTCCTTTCTCAATCCTGAGATTCAGCCCTTTAAGTACATGCAGAGAGGTACCGTTAACGTAGCTTTTGTTGATGTTATCTAATTTGATCATCTGTAAATTATAATGTATGCTATTATTGTTTATTCTGTTAAGTGTGTTCTACCGCCGCAACAATTATGCCCTCGCTAAAAATACTACTTTAATTAGACGAATGAGCCGTTAATTCGCTGCAAAAAATCAAAATTTTATTCAAAAATTTCTCTCCACTCCCCAATTGTGCCTCTCTGTCCCCATCCTCGTCCCATCTCCCTCCTCTTCCCTAATTGCGCCGCAAAGATATAAATATTTTTTAGTATTTTGCAATACAAAGTACTATTTTTTATAAAAATGCATTTTTAACGAAAATATTTAGGATATCTGCTTCATCATGCTGAAAAAAAAGCTATCTTTGAAAATTATGTGTAACTTCTGTCAGGCATGCCCCGAAAAGGCATTGTTGTGAATGTGAAATCATATCAATCCAAAAGGAGGAGAAAAAATGAAAAAGATTTTGACTTTTATGTTAATGGTAGTTGTAACCCTTAGCAGTTGCGTAAAGGACGATCTGGCAGAAATTCGAGAGAGACTCGCCAACCTTGAAGCATGGCAGGCAAGTGTCAACAGCTCTATCACAGCCTTACAGGGTATAGTGTCAGCTCTCGAAAGCAAAGATTATGTAACAAGTGTTACCCCCCTTGCTGACGGCAGCGGATACATAATCAGTTTCAAAAACAGTGGAGCAATAACTATCAAGCACGGTACCACCGGCGATACACCGATTATCGGTATCAGTCAATATACCGACGGCAAATACTATTGGACAGTAAATGGCGGATGGCTGCTCGACAACGGTAATATGATACCCACTACCGGAGATGACGGACTGACTCCTTATATCGGAGAAAATGGTAATTGGTGGCTTGGAACTACAGATACAGGCATAAAAGCAAGTGGCGAGGACGGCAATAATGGTTTGACTCCTTACATCGGAGAAAACGGTAATTGGTGGCTCGGCCCTACAGATACCGGCGTAAAGGCACGTGGCGAGGACGGTACCGATGGCCTGACTCCATTTATCGGAGCAAACGGTAATTGGTGGATCGGAATCACAGATACTGGTGTCAATGCACGTGGCGACAACGGCAGCAATGGACTGACTCCATTTATCGGAGCAAACGGTAACTGGTGGATTGGAACCACTGATACAGGCATGAAGGCACAGGGCGAGAATGGGACAAGTGTACCTGCACCGCGCGTGCGTATAAATACCATAAGTGGAGAATGGGAAGTTTCAAACGATGGCGGTACAATATGGACAGCAACAGGAGTAAAGGCTTATGGCACTAATGGTTCAAGTGCTCAGGCTCCCCAGGTGCGTATCAACTCCACAAGCGGCAAATGGGAAATCTCAACCAATGGCGGCAGCAGTTGGGTATCCACCGGTGTACAGGCACAGGGAGATGCTATGTTTACCGCAGGTGGAATAGACAACTCAGACGCCGACTATGTTTCTTTGACTCTTGCAAGTGGGTCAACAATCCGACTGCCAAAATACAAGGCTATACAAATAGGAAATGCGGGGGACAGTAATGAGGCGGTTGAGATATCGAAAGTATCTACCAAGATAGCGTTGTACTTTCCCGGCTTGAAGCAGGAAAACTATAGGGCCCTTATGGCGCAGGTGATTAGCAATCAAGGGACAGGATCCGATATAAAAATAGCGGCCGCGACAACTCCGTGGACTGTTACAATAAAAAAGCCTACTTTTACCTCAACCGGAGTATGCGACCAAAATGCAAGTGTCACAGTAAACGCTCCCGACCTTTTGTCTGTAGGAGAGACTGCCCTACTTAAAGTTTCTCTTGTTGACAACAATGGTGGAATAGTAACTACAACACGCACTTTGGTAGCGCTTGACTTTTGGGATGGCACCATCGCCACAGCTTTTGCAGGCGGAAGCGGCACAAGTGCATCTCCGTTTGTCATTGAAGACGGCAGGCAACTTGCCTACCTTGCTCAGCAAATAAACAATGGCACCACAACATACGAAGGCATATACTTTAAATTGTCAAAAGATATTTTATTGGGTGAAAGGGCGTGGACTCCAATAGGTAACGACATTATGCATCCGTTTAAGGGAAACTTCGATGGAAATGGGAAAATAATCTATGGCGTAAAAATCAATAAAACATATGCCGCCGCTACCGGTGAGAATTATTCAGGTTTGTTTGGATATGTCGGTGCCGGTACTGTTAAGGAGTTGAGAACGCAAGTTAACATATATTTAAGTGTGGAATTCGGTGATCCTATCAGCTATCTTGGAGGAATTGTCGGTAAATGTGCAACCGGAGTATCAGTGTCAAATCTCTCATCTTACGGACAAATTAATGCCGAGTTTGGTTTAGACGTTTGGATGACTGGTTACTTTGGTAGCGTTATAGGCTGGATGGAAGACGGAGCTACTGCTACGCAAAGTATCAATACAAACGCTTTGAATCAAGTCTCCATATACTATCTTTATGAACATTATGTTACACATGTAGTCAATGGTGTTCTGCAGTAACAGTTAACCTTTATCTCTTATCGCTACACGCATACTGTATGTGTAGTGTGCCTTGTGTGTAGCTTGTATTTCCGACGATTTGTCTGATTGATTTTGCGGAAGAAGCAAGAACTGTACTATCTTTGTGAAGTAACCTCTAATCCGATATCATCAATGAAACAACTTTGTATTACTCTACTCCTTGTAATTCTTGCTCCATTCACGCTGTTGTCCCAAGAAATCCCCGTGATGTGGGAAGAGCTGACCTCTCCTGATTTTAAAGTAGCTGTTACCAAAAGTAAAGGCGTCTGCATAATACCCATGGGTGTTTTGGAGAAACACGGTCCTCATATGCCTCTGGGAACCGATGTAATAGTGGCAAGAGATGTGGCAATAAAGGCTGCAATGAAAGAGTACGCGATAGTCTTTCCCTTTTACTTCTTTGGGCAAATATTCGAGGCCAAACATCAGAGCGGCACAATAGCATACTCCCCGGAACTGTTATATAAGGTATTGGATGAGACCTGCCATGAAATAGCCAGAAACGGTATTAAAAAAATAATTCTGTACAGCTATCATGGCGGAAACAACAGCTTTCTGAAATACTTTTGTCAGACTCAACTTGCTTCGGAGAAAGACTATGTGGTCTATGTCGCAGAGCATGAGACTCCTGATGAAGTGTCTAAAGTAATTGACTCTAAGACAGTACATATTGAAGGTGGGCATGCTGACGAAACTGAGGCTGCAAATGTAATGCACATCAGGCCGGAGTTGGTGAAGATAGAACGTGCTAACGATGAGTCCGGAGAAGCTATGGGACGGCTTCCCCTAAAAAACCTTTACACCGGTATCTGGTGGTATGCCGACTATCCCAATCATTATGCAGGTAACGCCATCGCTGCGAAGCCCGAACTCGGAGAAATCATCATAAACAACCGCGTTAACGTCCTCGTCGAAATGATTCAAACCGTCAAAGCAGACTCTGTCGCCGGTTCCCTGCAAAACGAATTTTATCGCCGCTCCTCTAATCCAAACGAATAATCAGCATAACGATGAAAAGAACTCTTCTAATCATTATCTCTCTGTGCGCTGCAATGATAGCATCAGTACCTCAGGCCGATGCTCAGGACTGCCTGTGGCTTAACGGCGACCGAGCAGGCAAAAGAAGACTTCGACATATTTATTGATGTCTTGCGTGACGCATACCCTGTCTTTACGATGTCATAACAGAGGAGTAATTGCAAAAACTGACAACAGAGACTTGCACCACACTGATAATCTTAATTTGCTTCGTTGCCCTGATTGCCATTATCGTTGCAATCGTTCTCTCTCACAAGAGAAAATTAGATCAATAGCCATAGCAAGATCTATACAAAAAGAGCCTTTAGCTTTCGCTGAAAGGCTCTTGATTTGTGTAGCGAGGCCCGGGATTGAACCGGGGACCTCATGATTATGAATCATGCGCTCTAACCAGCTGAGCTACCTCGCCATCAAAAAATCCCTCTCCACGCACGAATCGTTTGCAGATTGGGAGCGCAAAGGTATGTAAAATAATTTAAACAGCAAAAAAATATCCGTCTTCCATCTGGCACGTTTTTTGATTTTTCGTTGCAGGAACAACAATGTATTGAAGTAGTTGGAATTCAATACGATTATACTAAAACCCAACATAATTTATATTAATCATGTCTATTAAATCATTTACAGCACTTAGTGCTGCTGCTATTCTTGTCGTTACAAGTTGCACATCAGGATGGGACCCATCCGACAACGATTCCGACAGTGATTGGACTGATAAGGCTTCAGCCACAGGAAGCGGTAAGACTGAAATCGTTATCCCCGATATTGCTTTATCAGACTCATATACGGATGGAAGCGAATCTATCCCCGAAGATGATGATGACTTCGTAGAAAATTCATCATTCGGTAAGTCTGTGGTCATCTCGTATGACGGCACCTCTGCAACAGTGTCAGGCTTGGTTGATGGAGTCACTGCAACTGTCAACGGCGCGGACGTAATCATCAATTCTACAATTAAAGCTGTGGAATATACACTATCCGGCACAACCACTAACGGCTCATTTAAAATCTACAGTAGCAACAAATTTAAACTCACACTTAACGGCACAAATATCACAAGTACCACAGGCGCAGCGATAAATATACAGTCAACCAAACGTGTGTTTATCGTAATTGCAGACGGCACGACCAACTCTCTGACGGATGCGAGTTCCTACACTGCCACAGTCACCGGGGAAGATATGAAAGCCTGCCTGTTCAGCGAAGCTCAAATAGCATTTAGCGGCAGCGGAAAACTGTCCGTTAAAGGCAATTACAAGCACGCTATATGTTGTGACGACTACATCAGGATGAGAAAGAACACAAATATAACCGTTACCGGTGCTGCTTCAGACGGGATACACGTAAATGACTACTTCATACAGGAGGGCGGAACACTTAAGATTACAAGTTCCGGAGACGGAATAGATGTGGAAAATGAGAAAATCGATATCAACGGGGGACAACTCTACATCACAACCAACGGCGCAGCCAAAAAGGGTATGAAGTGCGGAGCCAATATCAATATCAACGGCGGTACACTCATCATAAATACTTCCGGCTCCGGAGAATATGACTCAGACGAGAAAGATATCTCCTCTTGCGCATGTATCAAATGCGACAGCAATTTTGTATTCAAGAATGCCACAGCCGCCATCACCTCAACCGGTGCCGCCGGCAAAGGTATAAGTGTTGACGGTACAGCCACATTCGAATCCGGAACACTAATCGTCAAGACCACAGGTAAACAATATATCTATCAAAATCTCGACTCCTCTCCAAAAGGCATAAAAGCCGAAGGAGATCTGACCATCAACGGAGGTGAGATAAAGGTAGTGTGCTCAGGCGGAGAAGGCAGCGAAGGAATTGAAAGCAAATCCAACCTGACCATCAATGACGGTACAATTGAAGCGGAATGTTATGACGACTGTATCAATGCCGCAAGTTCCATCAGTGTAAATGGAGGAAAAATCTATTGCTACAGTTCCAACAATGATGCAATGGACTCAAACGGAACACTCTCATTTACAGGTGGTCTTACAATATGTTCAGGCACAACGACCCCTGAAGAGGGAATAGACTGCGACCAGAACAACTTCTCAATTAAAGGAGGTATTGTGATAGGCGTAGGAGGCGCATCAAGCACACCTACGGCCAACAGCTGTACCCAACGCTCCGTATTGTATGGAACTTCGGCAAGCGAAAAAGCACTGATCAGCATAGTAAACTCCAGCTCTAAGGCATTGATGACTTACGATATCCCTCGTAACTACTCTCAGCAGATGACCATGCTGTACAGTTCACCGGATCTTGCCGCCAACCAATCCTACACATTTTGTGCAGGCGGGGTTATCAGCGGGGGCACCACATTCCACGGATTTACCTACGGGCATACACTGACCAACTTTACTGAGGGTACGACATTTACCTCCGGCAGTGTTGTTACCACCATCAACACCACTACCGGAGGAGGCGGCGGACAACCAGGGGGCAGAATGTAATCTCACCTTCGGTAAATAACAGCACTAAAAAGGCCACCCTTGTCACTGAGAGTGGCCTTTTCAGTATCACGTTACAACTTAAAGAGCCAATGTAAATGTAGGTACCGCATTCTCGTAGTAATACATATTGAGAACCGTCACATCCACACTTGAAGTGCCGTTGGGAAAAGAGAGTGCTATGCTGCTCATAGGCAAAATACGATACTCTTTGCCCTTAATCTTCACTTTGAAGGGTAAACTTGAAACGTTGGTCAAATTGTAGTGAGTACTCTTATCGTTAGCTCCAACCTTTACAAAACTAACGCACGATGTGAAGAGTCTTTGAAGCAACTCTTTGTCCCCTATAACCTTACCGTCAAAAAAACCGAGAGTACGCCTGCTCTCCAAAGCCTCCCTGAAAGAGGCCTCTGTCCTCTCCCTGGCATAAACCAGTGTCATAGGACGGCAACGAACATTCTCCGGGCCGGCAGTATAAATCTTAAATGAATTGGAAATCACATCATGGGCGTCTGAAGCCGAAATCAAGGTCTTTTTCAGATCAATACACCACGAAAGTGCTCGCGCATAATATTCATGGTTATTAACAGCCTCTATGCCGTCAATCAAACCCTCATCGAGCACTTCTTTCTGAAAAGGAGAAAACTTGCAGGTATCCATGGTCCATGCAGGATGGTTGAATGTGATAAAAGCTCCTTGAGCTCTCGCGGCAACCAAAGCTGCCTTGGGATCTTCGACATTCAGTAAATTTGCATCGTTGATAAAAATAGCATTGAAATGGCCGATGACGCCCTGCTTACGGGTAATCTCAGCACCGTGAATAAGGATAATTCCCATCTTCTCCGCTTCGGGACGCGCAATCTCATACGAAGTATTTAGATCTGCATTAAGATACTGTTTGTTCGGAAGATACTCTATATGATCAGTCATTGCTATAACATCAAGACCGTCTCTCCATGCTTCCTGAACTCTGAAAGTTGGCCAAACCTGGCCGTCAGAAAACATCGTATGAATATGAAGATCTGCTTTAAACACCTGATATTCAGCATCAGGGATAACTATTTCAGTTCTGTGATTGTTGTACTTCGGAGGAAAGAATTGAATGTTTACATTCTGTGCAAACGTCATCTGGGCGATGCACAGCAATAGCGCAGCGAATAAGTGTCTCATAATAAGTTTAATGGATTTAAAAAAAAGAAAGTTGACCTACCAGGGCTCGAACCTGGACTAGCAGGACCAGAATCTGCTGTGCTACCATTACACAATAGGTCAGTCTGAATTGGACCGCAAAGGTATAAAAAATAGTTTTGCAAAGCAATTATTTTTTAGTTTGTAACAAAACTGTCGCGTAGGCTGCCACTCCCTGCTCCTTTCCGATAAAGCCAAGCCGCTCTGTAGTAGTGGCTTTAATGGAAATTCTATCAAGATCAACACCTAAAATATCTGCAATAGCGCATTGCATTTGAGAGATGTACGGAGCTATTTTCGGCCTCTGCATAAGCAGCGTCATATCTGCATTAACCACCTCATACCCCTTGGCGGATATGAGATCATTTACCCTGCGAAGCAATATTTTACTGTCAATCCCAAGAAACTCTTCCGATGTATCAGGGAAATGCTTGCCGATATCCCCCAAGGCAAGTGCTCCGAGCATGGCATCACACAGAGCGTGAAGCATCACATCCCCGTCAGAATGGGCAACACAACCTTTTTCATGCGGAATCTTCACTCCTCCTATAATAAGAGGATGCCCAAAGGCTAATTCGTGGACATCATATCCGTTTCCAACCCTAAGTTCCATAATGATAGCATACAGTTTTCTCTACAAAAGTAAAAAATTGTTAACTTTGTCGCAACTAAAAAGACAAAATATGGGTTTAATAAGCTTTTTCAGAACTCCCGAGCATCGAGTATTCCACTATACGCCACGATACTATGATGAGAAGAAGGAGCATCTGCAGGAATTGTACAAAAAGTACGGCAAAGACAAAAACGGTAAACCTATAGAAGGTATTGCCCAAAACGAAGATCCCTCTGCCGCGAGAGAGATAGAAGAGGCTGAAAAAAAGTCGGAATATGTGCCTGGAGCAAGTATAAGAGGCTCATTTTCACGCGGCCATGAAGAGCATCTAAAGCAGGCAGGTAATCAGGGAGTTAAAAGAGTCATTACTCTTGTTACCCTTGTTATCATCCTAGTGGCCGTCTATTTTCTTGCTGAGGGATTGGCTAAAATACTGTAGAGTATGTTGCAAATCTTACCGAGCAGCATTTCCAATCTTATTGCGGCAGGTGAAGTTGTCGGACGCCCTGCTTCAGTGGTCAAGGAACTCCTTGAAAACGCCATTGATGCCGGAGGAAAGAACATAAGCGTCATCATTCTGGATGCCGGCAGGACCTTGATACAGGTCATTGACGACGGCTGCGGCATGACTGACGAAGAGGCAGCCCTCTGCTTCGAGCGTCACTCCACCTCCAAGATTGCCACTGCTCAGGATTTGGAACGAATCTCAACTTACGGCTTCAGGGGAGAAGCTCTGGCTTCTATCGCAGCTGTTGCTGAGGTTACCCTCAAAACGAGAAAACAGGAGGAGGAAATTGGCACACAGGTGATAATCTCCGAATCCGGAATTTCATCTCAAGAAGCTGTTTCTACTCCAGTCGGAAGCAATTTCGCAATCCGCAATCTCTTTTTCAATGTTCCTGCCCGCAGAAAATTTCTCAAGTCGGATAATGCGGAATTGCGTCATATAATCGCAGAGTTTACACGCGTAGCCATCACAAGACCAGGCATTGCAATGCGGCTTACGGTCAATGGAAAAGATATTTACAGCCTGAGAGCAGTAGCCGACGCCAAACACAGAATACACGATATTTTCGGAAGAGAAGTGATAAATGAGCTGGTAGATGTAAAAACGGAGACTTCAGTTGTGCGAATTACCGGATACATCGGAAAGCCTGAAGATGCCCGAAAAACACTTGGTAACCAGTTTTTTTTCGTTAACGGAAGATATTTCCGCTCGCCGTATTTTCACAAGGCTGTATGCAAACCATACGATAAACTGATTCCGGACGGGTACACTCCAACCTATTTTCTTTTCCTTGAGACTCCTTTCGACAAAGTTGATGTCAATATTCATCCTGCCAAGACTGAGGTTAAGTTTGAGGATGAATCTATGATTTTTGAGATACTGATGGCCTGCATCAGGGAGGCTCTGGGTAAAAATTCTTTCATACCGAGCATTGATTTCGACACGGAAGGTGCTGTGGAAATACCCTCTATGTCTCACAAATATGATAGGGAAGGATACATTGCCCCTCCAAAAATAGATTATGACCCGCTATTCAACCCTTTTCGCGAAAGCGCATTCGAGAATGCACCGAAAGAGCCGATAATCGACCGCAGTGAGCAGTATGGTATCCTGTATGAGGAGCAGTCGGCCGCTGTGCAAAATAAGATTTTGGTAATACAGAAGAAATATATAGTCACTCCTGTCAAATCGGGGCTATTGGTGATAAATATCCGCAGAGCGAATGAACGTATTCTGTATGAAAGATATCTGGAATCTGTAGTTGAACAACAGCCGATCACTCAGCAGTCACTCTTCCCTCAAACGATTAAACTCAGTCATGAAGAGTATCTGATCATGATTGACAGTTTGTCCCTAACTGAGAAGTTAGGCTTTGATATTAGAGACTTCGGCAATGATTCTGTGATAGTTTACGGCCTGCCGGACGGATTCTCGGCTGATGATGAGGCTGTCAAAATAGCCGTTGACGCGCTCATCGCATCTCTCAAAGAAGACGAGTATTTATCTGACAACAAACCTGAAATTGCTGCAAATTTGGCAAAATCCGCTGCCGCAGGGGATAAAAAAGCCCTAAATCAAGAAGAGGCACAAATATTGGTAGATCAATTATTTGCCTGCCGAGAGTCTTCGACTGCTCCGGATGGACGGAAATGTATGTCGATAATAACAATTGAAGAATTAGAGAAGAGATTATGAATGAATATCAATACAACAGCAGACCGAACTTTTGGAATATGATGACTCCTGTCATCAAAAACCTGGTAATCATCAATGTTATCATGCTGATTGCCAGCTATATCATCGGAGATCCAATGTATAAATATCTGGCTCTGTTTCCGTTCGAGTCCCCTTTATATAAGCCATATCAGCTTATCACACACTTGTTTATGCATGGAGGCTTCTGGCATCTGTTCTTCAATATGTACACTCTGATTATTTTCGGATCAATCCTTGAAAGAGTCTGGGGAAGTAAAAAGTTTTTGCTGTTTTACTTTGTCACAGGGTTGGGGGCAGCACTTTGTCACGATTTAGTGCTTCATTTCCAGATAGTTGCTGCGCAAAATGCGGGAAATCTCTCGACTGCTGCCACTATCATGAGCACCCCGACAGTAGGTGCATCAGGTGCAATCTACGGAGTGTTGCTGGGGTACGGAATGCTCTATCCAAACAATGTACTGCAACTCATCTTTCCTCCCGTCAGGCTGAAAGCAAAATGGTTTGTAGTCATATTCGGAGCGATTGAACTTGTTACCGGCCTTACAGGAATGGGCGGCAATGTAGCTCACTTTGCCCACTTGGGCGGTATGCTGTTTGGGCTTGTCCTGATTCTTTACTGGAAAAAACGTGATAAACTCTACCGAAACTGATGGCGCGTCGTCGTGATAAGAAATCTTCGGATGTATTTTTCAAGATAATTCTGATTATCTGCGCGGTAATGCTGTGCATTTCATATATTTCGATATTCATTGATCCGGCTAAATTGTGGATTCCGATGTTCTTCGGACTCTATTACATTCCCATTTTTGCACTCAATGTGCTTCTGCTTATTATTGCCGTTTTCCGGAGGAAAAAGTCAATGCTGATACCTCTCATCGCACTTGTGCCGTCCCTCTTCTTTGCAGATCTGTTTGTCAAATTCGGGAGAGAGGAAAAGGTCTATCAAAGTGACGGTATCAAAGTGTTGACATACAACGTAGGACGATTTTCTGCCGGAGTCAGGGGAGAATCTGCAGACAAAACAGCGGCACATATTGTTGATTTCATAGGGGATGAAAACGCGGATATTGTATGTCTCCAAGAGTTCTGTATTAAAGATACAGCATTAATATTCAATTATTTCCATCAGTACCCCTATCATGCCCAATACTACTTTAAGGGAGAGAGTTACTGCGGCAATCTGACACTGAGTAAATACCCGATACTTGCAAGCGGAGTTATCAAGTTCGATAAAAGCACTAATCTGTGTATCTGGTCAAATATGCGTACAACTGACGGGATAGCGCGAGTTTACAACTGCCACCTGGAGTCTTACAGTCTCTCATTTACTTCTATGGTTAAGCGCTTGAGCAAAAAAGGAAACTTTACAGACGAGTTTATGGGAATACACAGCAAGCTTAAGGGGACTACCCAGAAGCGTTCTGCACAGGTAGCGACTCTTCTGAATGATGTCGAAGAGTGCCAATATCCTTCCATTATTTGCGGAGACTTCAACGATACACCCATTTCGTATGCTTACCACAGGATAAAGAGAGGGGCAAAAGACAGTTTTGTGGAGGGAGGAGAAGGCTTTAGCAGTACCTATTCGGTGCTGTGGCCTCTGCTCAGGATAGATTACATATTACTTCCGGACAAATACAGTGCCGACAAACACAGAATCACAAGAATTCCTTTTTCGGATCACTATCCGGTAAGTACACTTATATTTTTTGAATAAACAGATTATGACGGAAGAAATCAATGCAGCTATTGAAGTATTAAAGGCAGGAGGTATCATTCTCTACCCGACCGATACAGTATGGGGCATTGGCTGCGATGCTACAAACGAAGAAGCTGTGGCAAAAGTATTTGCCATTAAAAAAAGAGAGGACTGCAAAAGCCTGATTACACTTGTCTGTGATGAAGATATGCTTTGCAAATATGTTCGGAAGATTCCGGAGATTGCCCTCAATCTGCTTGAGGTCAATGACAAGCCTATGACAATTATCTACCCTGAAGCCACAGGTCTGGCTTCTAATGTGATTGCCGGTGACGGAAGTGTCGGAATCCGCATACCTGACAACGAATTTTGCAGGAAGCTGATCTATAAATTCAGAAAACCGATTGTCTCCACTTCAGCCAATATCTCTGGAGCACAAACTCCTTGCTTCTACGAGGATATCCCGATAGAAATCATCGATGCGGTGGACTGGGTAGCGGATCCATGTCTGCAGGAAGGCTCCACAGGCAAGGCTTCACAAATTATAAAAGTGGGTCTGACAGGAGAGATAGAAATTATACGTAAATAATTAAATACTAGTAAGATATATCGAACTAACAGCCACCAGGGCAGCTGTCTCGATGCGAAGTCGCGACTCTCCAAGTGAGACGCACTGCCATCCGCTCTTTAGTGCAAGTTCTATTTCGCTGCGCGAAAAGTCACCCTCAGGCCCGACCATAATTATGACATCCTTACTTCCTAAAGTGCCAAGCGCTTCGGTAACAGGTATTTTTGTGGCTTCGTCTATCGTATTTACCTCATCACAATAGCAGATTAGTCTGGTACCCTGATAATCTTTCTGTTTCAAAAGAAAATCCCTGACTGTTACAGCCTCATTGAGAATTGGTATTGTTCCTTTGTGTGACTGCTTTGCAGCTGATATCATCAATCTCTCCACTCTCTCTCCCTTAAAAACTTTCCTTTCCGAATAATCTCCGAAGAGAGGGGTTATCTCATCTACGCCGATCTCTGTTGCTTTCTCTGCAAACCATTCGAATCTGTCAATATTTTTTGGGGGAGCAACGGCCATACAGAGGTGATATGGATGGGTACCGTAGTTGTTAATTGTCTCCAATACCGTAAATATCAACTTTTTGGGGTTATCGTCTATGATCTCGCATTTGTAGAGCGTACCCTGTCCATCGACTATATGAATAATATCCCCACACTTGTGCCTAAGCACTTTTACGCAGTGCCCTGACTCATCGGCATCCAGACTTGTGCCTCCGGATGCTATATCTTTAGAATAAAACAGTTCCATTGCAATATTTGTCAAAGTGCAATTATAGCAAGAAAAAAGGGTAAATCAAATTGACCGTACTTCAAATTTATCTACCTTTGTGGAATATGAATAACGTAAAGACACAAAGATATGTTGCCCTCGATGTTCTCAGAGGGATGACTGTCGCAGGTATGATCCTGGTAAACAATCCGGGGTCATGGAGTCATATTTTCAAACCTTTACAGCATGCACCATGGATAGGTTGCACGCCTACCGATCTGGTATTCCCATTCTTTTTGTTCTGCGTGGGAGTTGCATTAGCCTTCTCGTTTGCAAAGTATGGTGACTCGCTTAACGCATCAAGCTCGAAAAAGCTGATTAAAAGAGGAGTTCTGATATTCCTTATCGGGCTGGGTCTCAATATGTTTCCATTCTACCCTACCTCTCCCAATCCTGATTTGACCTTTGGTCAGAATTATGTTTACTGGCTGCAGCACATCAGAATATTCGGTGTCTTGCAAAGGATTGCTCTCTGCTACATTTTAGGCGGATTTCTCGCTCTGTGGCTCAAAACCCCGAAACGTATCCTTCTTGGTCTGGCAGGTGTGACGATTCTGCATTGGGTTATTCTTTTGATTTTCGGCGGTGAGCCGGGGTGGTCAACACTTGAGGGTAATATTTCCGGCAAGATAGATATTGCTCTTCTCGGAGAAAACCATGTTTATCACGGATATGGGATTCCTTTTGATCCGGAGGGACTGCTCGGAGTGATCTCCGGTGCCGGCACCATCCTGCTTGGATATTATATCGGTCAGATGATCCGTCATACCGAAAATAAGATAGATGCTGTCGCGAAGCTCTACACTACTGCCCTAATCTGCCTGGGGTTGGGATGTATCTGGAGTATCTGGCTGCCTATCAGCAAGCCGTTGTGGACAGGTTCCTACGTGCTTTATGCAGGTGGCTGGGCTATCATGATGCTTGCTTTCTTTATCTATTTTATTGATGTCAAGGGAAAGGAAAAGTATTTTGTCCCATTTAAAGCAATGGGGATGAATCCGCTCTTCGCTTTCGTGATGGCAGGGCTTATCGCCAAAATATTCGGCCGCATCATCAAATGGAAATATATGGCTCCGGCAGCAGACGGAAGCATGGTTGAGAAGACTACGAGTGCTACGGGATGGTTCTACCAAAATTGTTGCGTCTCAATATTCGGCAACAACGAGTATGCATCTCTGATGTACGCTTTGGTATTCGTAGCCATTTTTGTACTTATGGCAATGTGGCTGTACCGCAAGAAAATAATAATTAAAATATAACTGTTATGGCATACATAGGACTGATCTCTGATACTCACTGTTACTTTGATGACAAGCTTCGGGACTTTTTATCTCCGGTGGATGTTATATGGCATGCCGGCGACTTCGGCAATCTTGAAACGGCTAACCAAATAGCCGAGTTTAAACCTTTAATCGGTGTCTCAGGTAACTGTGACGGCTATGATACGAGGGTAATTTACCCTCTTGTACAGTGCTTTGAAGTTGAAGGAATGAAAGTTCTCATGACTCATATCGGAGGTTATCCCGGGAAGTATGACGCACGGGCTTTTCTTCAAATAACCAAATATTCTCCCAATATCTTTGTATGTGGACATTCTCATATACTCAAGATCATTAATGACACAACATATAACATGATGACCCTGAATCCGGGTGCCGCAGGAATTTCCGGCTTTCATCAGGTAAGAACAGCCTTACGTTTTCGTATTGAGAATGGGAAAATGAAAGACATGGAGGTGGGAGAATGGAATCGATTCATTAATAATTCAGATAACTAATTCATGAAACGCTTATTACTTTTAACAATCGGGGCATTATTCGCTTTTACGGCTGTAAATGCTCAACAAACTCCGGTCACAGAGCCAAACTACGAGCTGGCGGACCAGTTTTCGGCCAAAAAGATCAATGCAATGGTCTTTTCGACCTATATTCGTCCTAACTGGTTTAAAAATTCCAACAAATTCTGGTATGAATGGAAATCTCCTGAGGGGACTCAATATTACATAGTCGATCCTGTCGCAAAGAGCAAGAAACCGGTATTCGATATGGACCTGCTCGCCATGCAAATAACTGAGATTGTAAAAGATCCTTTTGATGCACAGCATCTTCCTTTACGTAAGTTGAGGCTAAAAGATGACACAAAATTTACTTTCGAGATCCAAAGCACCGAAATGGTAGAAAAGAAAGATACTAAGAAAGAAAAAGATTCTACCAAAGTAAAGAAAGGCCCTGCTCCAAAGGAAAAAAAGATTTTCAGATTTGAATATGACATTGCTACCGCAAATTTAACCGACGTCACTGAGAATGAGGAGAAAAAAGAGTATCCTCGCTGGGCAGGTATTTCTCCGGACGGAAAGACAGCTGTCTACGAAAAAGGTTATAATGTGTTCTGGATGAACATGGAAGACGTGAAAAAGCTAATGGAAGATGAGAAAGACTCTACCGTTGTAGAACACAGACTTACTTCAGACGGCACGAAAGAGTTTTATTATGGAGGTAGCAATTACAGGGCTGACGATCAGTCGGATACCACCAAGAGAAACTCCGTTATGGCCTTGTGGTCTCCGGATTCGAAGCATTTTGTGCTGCCTAAATATGATATGACTAAAGTTAAAGATCTTTGGGTTATCAATTCGGTATCTCAACCACGTCCTACCCTGCAAACCTACAAGTATCAGCTTCCTGGAGAACCTGGGCCTACCGATTATCTCTATATATTCAATATGGAAGATTACAGTGCCAAACAGATCAAGGTTGCTGCTTTTAAAGATCAGGCCGTCAACACAATGATGAAACCTTTTAAAAACAGTGCCGTATATGATGATTACCGAGTTACCGAATGGTTGGGAGACAACGGCAAATTCTACTTTAGCCGCATGAGCCGTGATCTCAAGAGATTTGACATATGTGAGGTAGAGGTTGGCGTTGATACCGCAAAAGTAGTGATTGCAGAGAGATCCAACACTTACATCGAAGATCGTGAAGTCAAACTGATAAATGGAGGTAAGGAATTGATTTTCTGGTCAGAACGTAATGGATGGGCCCATCTTTATCTCTATTCTGCAGATGGCACTTTGAAAAATGCCATAACTGCGGGAGCTTTCCATGTTGAAGATGTTGAAGGTGTTGACGAGTCTGCCAGGGTAGTATACTTTACCGCTATGGGTGTGAATCGCAATGAAAGTCCTTACAACGGACATGTTTACAGGATAAACCTGGATGGTACAGGAATGAAGCAGATTGACGATGTTGACTATAACTCATCTTTGACCGGCTTCTGCGATGACAATAAATTCTTTGTAAGCACATATTCAAGAGTTGATGCAGCTCCAAAAGTAGCTTTGTTTGACAATACCGGGCGTAAAGTCATGCCTCTGGAAGAGACTGACCTTTCACTGTTGATTGCTGCCGGCTACAAATATCCGGAGACCTTTAAGGTTAAGGCAGCTGACGGTATAACAGACCTGTACGGTGTAATGTACAAGCCTTATAACTTTGACCCTGATAAGAAATATCCTATTATTGATTACGTATACCCTGGGCCTCAGGTTGAA
This sequence comes from Bacteroidales bacterium, assembly GCA_028691975.1. Taxonomy (GTDB): domain Bacteria; phylum Bacteroidota; class Bacteroidia; order Bacteroidales; family UBA932; genus Cacconaster. The sequence continues at coordinate 49,289 of JAQUYF010000008.1, forward strand.
GGCAATAGTGTGGTATGGAGCAAAAACTTTACCCGTACCGACCGTCTTGCTCAGATCGGTTTTATAGTCATTACCGTAGGCAACAGAGGTGGTCACCCAAACAGATCCAAATGGTATCACAATTTCGGGTACGGCAATCTTCGCGACTACGGTTTGGAGGATCAAAAGTATGCTATCCAGCAGCTTGCAGCGCGCTACAACTTTATCGATATCAACAGAGTCGGTATCCACGGCCACTCAGGCGGAGGATTTATGTCAACAGCGGCTATCCTGCAATATCCTAATTTCTTCAAAGTAGCAGTTTCCTGTGCAGGTAACCACGACAACAGCATCTACAACAGATGGTGGAGTGAGCAGCACCATGGTATTCTGGAAGAAATTACCGCTGCAGGTGATACTACTTTCAAGTACAGTGTGGACAAAAACCAGGATATTGCAAAGAATCTTAACGGACACTTGCTCCTGGTACACGGAGATATTGATGACAATGTTCACCCGGGCAATACTATCAGAGTCGTTAACGCACTCATCAAAGCCAATAAGAGATTTGACATGCTGATTCTTCCAGGACAGCGCCATGGCTTCGGCGATATGAATGAATATTTCTTCTGGAGAATGGCCGACTACTACAGCGAGTGGCTCCTCGGAACATCCCGCCGCGACCAAATCGACATCCGTGAGATGAACAACGACTGACAGCACTGACAGCAGTGACCACTGTTGTTGCCGTTGTTGCCGTGGGCGCACTTCCACGTTATCAAGATAGCAGCAGGAACAGCGCGGTCGCAACGGCTGATACATCAACAAACAACAAGTAGAGAAGTAGCGATATTTCTCTACTTGTCGTTTTACACAATAGATAAGCTATCAGTACTCTAATAGATAATGTATTAATACCGGTAATTGACGCTTGCCGCTGGGTTACAATATACTATACTAAAATTCAACTGTATCGGTGATGATATCTGCAGAAAGACCGTCACTGCCGGAATGTTGTAATAAGTATGCCCAGTACAATAATTGTCAGCCGATTACTCCCCAGTGCCTCTCTTCTTCTTGTCGGATCCTCCGCGCTTTCCCCAAGGAGTGACCCCCAAAAACAAAGAAGGCGTCTGTTAAATTTGCCAAATTATTGAGAGAGGATACATCAACAAGATTTTCTGGGCACATTATCATGTATATCATGTTGTAAATTCAGAAGATTTTGCCTTCAGAGAC
>JAQUYF010000061.1 GCA_028691975.1 Bacteroidales bacterium
TTTATTTTTATAAAATTACAGGCTCTGAACCGGTATCCTATTGCGCGCTATAGACGGTACCTATTTGCCCGCTACTGGCGGTACCTATTTGAGCGCTACAGGTGGTACCCCTCGCGCGTCGCGCGCACATCATATTTGCAACATGCAATTATAATTTATTGATTATCATATACTATTACTTTCGAGGAGGTAAAATAAACGATTGAGTTGAGTTAAAAGTATGAGGGTGACTAAATAGTCTTATGACTAATTAGCCACCCTCTTTTTTTATCGGCCAAACTCTTTCAGCACTACCTTTTCCCTTTACCGAAAAACGCTACGCTCTAAGGTCTTAAGACCAATGACAGAGGGTGTGTGCCCACTTACGGTCTCCACCTAGCCATCTCTTTCCTGCGGCTGCTTTGCCACCAAATCCGTACTCGAACAGATACAGAAACAAAAACGGTGTGAAAAACCCCATGAATTTCACCCCGAACTTGATTTTTTTTGAATTAGGTGTGAAAAAGCTTATGATTTTCACACCGAATGTCAAGCAGCCAGCCTAAAATGAGAGCTGCCACATGTGCATTGAGCGCATCTGCATTCACTCTCACATTGGACGAGGTTCCTAATGACGTGACCAACCTAAAGCTCATCATCCATGCATCGGCACCTCAATCAAACGGCATCAGCGATGTCGGGCTTCTTCCCCGGTCGTCCTCGTTTAATTTCATCCGGTAACCGGCTCCGGATAGTTTTATCACTTCTGTATATGTTAAAATATTCCGACTACGGTTAAAGCCTACGTCCATTGCAGTTACAGACTCGCGGGACTCTTCGTGGCAACTTCACTTTGTTAATAATTCGCTGCAAATACTTGAATTGCTTTTATGTAAATTTGATGTGATTTTCTAAATTTGTATTTGCAACTTGGAGACCCCATTTATTGTGGTTTTCTTTTAAATAACAGAGAACATTGCTGTCCGGAGAAATTTTACCATAAAGATGCGGTAGAATGCTTATCTTTAAAACATAATTTTTCAAACATACAATTATGGATACAAAATACGTTAAGCCGCTGTATACTCCTGATGATGTAGAGGAGCTTCAGCCGTGTGAAATATTTGTATTTGGAAGCAATCTTGCCGGCTTTCACGGAGGTGGCGCAGCACGTGTGGCCCTTGATAAATTTGGTGCCGTATGGGGGCAGGGGGTAGGCCTGTTCGGGCAGTCGTATGCCATTCCCACAATGCAGGGAGGTGTCGATACGATTAAGCCGTATGCAGATAAGTTTATCGAATTTGCCAAGTCACATCCGGAATACGTTTTCCTGGTGACCCGCATTGGCTGCGGCATTGCCGGATTCAGGGACGAAGAGATTGCTCCTCTGTTTGCAAAAGCTCTTACCGTAGATAACATAGTCCTGCCTAAAACTTTCATTCTTTAGAATACTTTTATTAACTTTGAATGCTTGATATCTTATTAACGAAGCATAACCTAAAACCTTATAAAATGAAAAGATCACGTAATCTTATTGCAATGCTCTGTTTAATTGCCATTTTTGCATCCTGTACAAACTCCGTAGAGGCAAGAGTCAATAAAGGCAATCTGAAACTTCTCTACTGGAATATTCAAAACGGAATGTGGTGCGGTCAGGAGGATCACTATGATCAATTTGTCGGGTGGGTTAAGGCTCAGGATCCCGATATCTGTGTATGGTGCGAGGCGCAGTCAATTTATATCTCAGGCACGGATAAGCCGATGCCTGAAAATGAACGTTATCTGATTGAAAACTGGGGCGAGCTGGCCAAACGTTATGGCCATAAATATTGGGCAGTAGGTGGATATCGCGACAGTTATCCTCAGGTCATTACCTCAAAATATCCAATTACTATCGTTAAACAGATTATCGGCAATGCGGCCGACAGTGTTGTCACACACGGATCAGGATGGTTTCAGATAGAAAGAAACGGAAAGAAAATAAACATTGTTTCGCTGCATACGTGGCCGCAGAAGTATGCATACAAGGCTGAAGATAGAACTGCCAGTTCCGAAAATAATGAGGGTGACAAATACCGGCGAATGGAGATGGAATACATCTGCAGACATACCATTGGTACAGAACAGGATGCCGGCAATCAGCTGTGGATGATGATGGGAGACTTCAACTCGACAAGTAGAAAAGATAATTGGCATTACATGTACGCGGATCAGGACACACGCTTCCTTGTGCACGATTACATATTGGGTTATACTCCATACGTTGATATCATTGTCTCACTGCATTATGACCGCTTTTTACCGACTACCGGCAGCGGACGACGTATAGATTTTATTTACTGCACTCCGGCTCTTTTCAGGATGGTCAAATCGGCTGAAGTTATGACAGACAATTACACCACTCCGGTCCGTGAGCCTCACAATCTCTCAAACTTCTGGATACCATCCGACCACATCCCTATTGTTGTACAATTTGAGATACGCTGAAGATATTTATTATCTTGCTTATTATTCGATTTCTTTGGTGAAGGTCAGGCAGTCGTCGCCTGGGGCGTAGTAGTCTTTGATGCGGGCTTCGAGGATGAAGCCGTAATGGAGGTAGAATTGTTGTGTCGGAAGGTACTGAGAGCGACCTGCCGTCTGAAGGACAACCTTATGCCCACCCAATTCTTTGACCATTTTGAAAACTTCATCGACCAGGAATTGTCCGATTCCACGACTTTGTACTGCTTTGTTTACACAGAGCCAGTACATTTCAAATGTGGTGAGTGTACATGGAACGCGTGCAAAACAGACATATCCGGACATGGTTCCGGTTTCGTCTTCTGCTATGAGGATCTGGTAATTTTCAACATTGTTGCCATTATTAAGCGCGATCTCTACGAGTTCTGTCGCAACGTCTATTTCGTCCGGTGCCTGATCGAAAAAACCGGTACTTTGTAATATGGAACGGATGTTTTGGATGTCTTCTTTTACTAACTCTTTGCGGATGTGCATCATGGCTATCAGTTGTTAAATGCGTCTTTTATAATGATTTCAAACATTTCTTCGTGAGTCATTCCGGCCTTTTCTACCATTGCTGTGAAGCCTGAATCAGGTGAAATACAAGGATTTGTGTTTATATCAATTACATATAAATTACCGTAGTTGTCCATTCTGAAGTCAACTCTTGCATAACCCTTCAAGTCGAGTTTGCGACGGCATATATCAGTCAGGTTGCAGAGGCGATCGAGCACAGAATCTTCGATATCGAAGTGGCGGAGACTTTGTTGATACGAATCAGACTCTTCATCCCATTTTGCCTGGTATGTAAGTACCTTATGGCCAACGAAGTCACGATCAAAACGTATTTCGGCAGGAGGGAGTATCTGATCCCCGATAAAGGCACAGTTGAATTCTCTTCCGTCTATGTATTTTTCTGCAATCCACTCCATACCCGTTTCCTTCTCTTTATCTGCTATAGTTGCTTTAAGTTCGAGCTCTGAAGAGAACTTAGTGATACAACTGTCATCAAGGGCCATGGATGCATGTTCTGTTTTGGCTTTTAAGATATATTCCGTGTCAGGTTTGAAGCACCCGATAGGTGTAGGAATATCTTTTTCCATTAGGACACGCTTTGCAATAGATTTATTTGCACTTATTATCTGAGAATAAATATGGTTTCCGGTAAAGGGAATGCCCATAATTTCAAGTACTTGCACTGCAATGACTGAAAGAGCTCCGCTTTCACAGACGGATTCTACAAGATTGAAAACCACATCCGGCTTTAGTTTTCTCAGGGTAGCCATCATCGCGCGGATATCGCCGGTAAAGGGAATTTGCTTTACGCTATGCTTTAAAGAAAGGCATTTCTCGGCAAAATCAGCCTCGTTTTGGTTATCGACTTCGTCCATCGACTCCGTACGCAGGTTCTCGTCTTTGAGAATAACAATTCGCATGATAATTGTTATGAATTTATATTAATTGGCTTGTTGGGTGACATTCATACGGGACAAGGTGTCATTGATGATGTCATTGATCAGTTTTTCGTATGGATATCCTATCTTTCTGCAGAGTATAGGCAGGTCAGAGTACTCCGGATTGAGCCCCGCCATAGGATTGACTTCCAGAAAGCATGGCTCATTATTGTGATTCATTCTGATATCTACTCTGCCGGCTCCCATACAATGTAATGATTGCCACGCTTTTAATGCTAAACGGGCGACACTTGGCTCGGTTACGATAGTATAAACCATTCTGTCCTCGTATTGCTTTTTGTTTTCATAGGTATATGCCTGCTTGTCGGCATCCCCAATCATGGATATTTCCATTACACCGATTACTTTGGCTTCATCACCGGTACCGGTAATACCTACTGTAAATTCCCTGCCGGAAAGAAATTCTTCCACAAGGGCGGGTTGGTGGAAAGTGTCAAGGATGTATTTGCAACGCTCCCTGAGAACCTCTATGCAATCTATTTTTGAGTTACGGTCTATACCCTTGCTCGTACCTTCGGCTATAGGCTTGACAAACAGCGGATAGTTGATTTTGATTCTTTCCACGTCCTTCATTTTCCTCACTACGTGAAAATCTGCTGTGCGTACACCATAAGTTCTCATGACCGCATTTGTCAGACCTTTATCCATGGCTACAGCCAAAATCTCTGTGGAGGAAAATGTAAATGGAATCCTGTATGCATCGAGGAGGGCAGGTACTTGTGCCTCTCTTCCTATTCCATACAGTCCTTCGGCTATGTTGAAAACAAAGTCCCATCTTTCGCCGGCAATAAGCTTATGCATCAGCTTATCGAGGCAACCGATTCTTTCAACTTCAAAATTCCTGGATAATAATACTTTTTCTATGGCTTCAATGGTTTCTATGCAATCAAATTCGGCAACATTTTCCGCCGAATAACCTTTTGAAAGATAATTTTCTCGAAGGTCGTAAGTTAAGCCTACACGCATCTCAATTGATTTTTTAGCGCTTTCTTAGTTTTAAAATAGGCTGCAAATATATACCAAATATTGAACGATACGATTTTTTTGTAAAAATATTTCACTATTATTCCGTAACTTGTTAATAGTCAATTATAAGATAGCAAGTATCTACAGCAAGAAGCGAGCCCAAAGAGTATTGAGCACGCTTCTTATCTTATATGATTATTATTGTTGACTACGAAAGAAACATTTTTAAGTCTTCTTCAACTGTTGTAATGCCTCCGATGCCGAAGTTGTCAACCAGCACTTTGGCTACGTTAGGTGAAAGAAATGCAGGCAGAGTAGGGCCTAAGTGGATATTTTTAACACCAAGGTATAGCAAGGCAAGTAAGACGATTACTGCTTTTTGTTCATACCATGCGATGTTATAGACAATTGGCAGTTCATTTATGTCACTAAGATTAAATACTTCCTTTAACTTTAGAGCAATGAGTGCAAGTGAATAACTGTCATTACACTGACCTGCATCCAGCACTCGTGGAATCCCACCTATGTCACCGAGAGGCAATTTGTTGTAACGATATTTTGCACATCCTGCCGTAAGAATTACTGTATCTTTGGGCAATCTTTCTGCAAATTCCGTGTAATAATTTCGGCTTTTCATGCGTCCGTCACAGCCGGCCATGACAACGAATTTTTTAATGGCTCCCGACTTAACAGCATTTACTACTTTATCTGCCAGCGCGAACACTTGATCATGGGCAAAGCCACCAATGATTTGACCTTGCTCTCTTTCAGTTGGAGCTTTGCAATGTTTGGCATGTGCAATCAGCGCAGAAAAATCTTTTGCTCCGTTCTCTTTTCGATCTTCAATATGTGGAAATCCACTAAATCCTGCTGCTCCGGTGGTGTAAACTCTATCTGCATATTTAGAATTCTCTCGAGGCGGTACGATACAGTTGGTGGTAAAGAGAATAACTCCGTTAAAGGCTTCGAAATCTTCATTTTGGTTCCACCATGCCCCTCCATAATTGCCTGCAAAATGGCTGTATTTCTTAAAAGCAGGGTAATAGTGTGCCGGAAGCATCTCACCGTGCGTATAAACATCAATTCCTGTGCCTTCTGTTTGATCCAAAAGGTCTTTTAGATCTCTCAGGTCGTGTCCTGAAATAAGAATTGCCGGGTTGTTGCGAACGCCAATATCAACTTTTGTGACCTCAGGATGTCCATAGGTATCAGTGTTTGCCCGGTCCAACAAAGCCATGGTTTTAACCCCATATTCTCCACATTTTAGGACAAGTGAAGTCAATTCATCTACTGAAAGATTGTTAGTGGTGGCAACAAGTGCTTCTTCAATAAATGCGTAGATTTCAGGATCTTCATATCCGAGATTTTTAGCATGTTCGGCATATGCCGCCATTCCTTTTACTCCGTATGTCAACAACTCGCGTAAAGATCTAATATCTTCATTATTAGTTGCTAATACACTCACAGTTGCCCCTTTTGCTTCCATCTCTTCCAAAGTGTTTCCTGTCCATGTAGTGCAGTCGCAGTCAGGACAGGTTGCCAAGTCTTTTCCAAGTTGATCAGTAAGCCAACTGCGTACTTTCATGGCTTTTTCAATTTGTTGTACGAAGCGTTTTTTATCGAAATTAGCATTTGTAATTGTCATAAACAGCGATTCAGTCACAAAACGGTTTATGCAGACAGGTATATCCATACCCTTATTCTGCATACGTATAATATTGTGTGATACTCCTTTAAGTAGATAAATCAGCAGATCTTGCAAATTTGCCACATCCGAACTTTTTCCACATACACCTTTGATGGTACAGCCCCTATTTTGGGCTGTTTCCTGACATTGATAACAAAACATACTCATATTTTTAAATTGTTTATAGATTTATTGCCACTTTTCCTCTTTTATTTCGCCCTGAAGACCGATGATAACCACTTTTACCGGAACCTTGCGTTTGGCCTGTTCTACGGCTTTATTTGCCAACATCAGCAGCCCTCCGCAGCACGGCACTTCCATTATTACCACAGTCAAAGTGTTGATCATTGCCGAGTCGATCAACTCCGTCAGCTTCGATATATATGACTCTTTATTGCTGTCAAGTTTCGGGCACGCTATCGTAATTTTGTGATTGCGAATGAAACGATTGTGAAAGTCGGCAAAGGCGAAGGCCGTACAGTCTGCCGCCAGCACAATATCCGCTTCGCGAAAATATCCTGCTTGAGGGTTCATCAGATGAAGTTGTACCGGCCAGTGAGTCAGTTGCGAAGTAGCTGACACGTCACACGCGCAATTGCCTGCTGCGGCGGGAGCCACAAATGAGTGTTCCATGTTGCCCGGACATCCGCATGCAAGAGGCTTTTCTTCGTTGAAGAGTTGACTTTCGATACTGCCGATATCCACAGGAATCTTGTTGGACTTCAGATATTCGACTCCCTGATGTACATATTCCATTTCACCATGACTTTTCAGATGCTTCAGGTGTGCCAGGATCGTTGCCTCGCCTTTTTCGGCAATTCTCTTCATTACTGCCACTTCATCGTATGGGACAGCCTCTCTTTCCTCAAAGGAAATCGCCTTCATCGGGCAATCACCTATACAGGCTCCGAGTCCGTCACAATATAGATCACTGATCATGCGTGCTTTGCCATCTATTAACTGCAATGCACCTTCATGACAACCATTTACGCAAGCTCCGCAACCATTGCAAAGCTCTTCGTCGATTTTAATAATTTGTCTAATGTTACTCATCTTGTTCTGAATTTTTTACAAAAATATGACAACAACTCATCTAATTTGGTAACATTTGTTACACTTGCTATATTATTTTTATTTACTTTTGTAAAAAAATACATGAAATGGAAAAAAGAGACCTTCTCTACTTTTGTACTGCGTGCCGTGACAAGTCTATAGAGGATATAGAAAAGATAAAGTGTACCATCCCTCATGTGCTTAAGACTTATAAAAAAGGGGAGTATATTGCTTATCAGGGTGACAAGGTGGCACATATATTTTTACTTACCAAGGGTAAAGTAAAGACCGAAATCGTATCCGATCCGGGACTGACTCTCCACATAGAAGAGATCGGTGCTCCGTATCCGTTAGCAGCAGCTTTTCTATTTGCGGACCGCAATTTCTTTCCCGTGGATGTGGTTGCGCTTGAGGATTCGGAGGTTATAAAGATACGTAAAGAGGTGATAGAGGAGCAGATGGCTAAATGCCCTTTCTTCCTTCGAGGTTTTATGGCCTTTACGGCAAACAGAATGCAGTTTCTTTCTGAGAGATTGAAGATTTTTTCTCTGAAAGGAATAAAGACAAAAGTGGCTTTTTTTATACTGCAACACACTCGTGGAGAAGAGTTTGAGATAGGGCAAAGCATTGCCTCCCTTGCAGAATATTTTGGAGTGGAGCGTCCTTCTCTGTCCAGAGCGCTGTCGGAGATGGTTCATGACGGCATAATAGAGTACAAGTCGGGCAGAGGTAAAATTATTAACAGGTCAGAATTGGAAATTATCTTGAACGATGTATAATACCATAACTTACGAAGGAAAGATCTTAAATGACTAAGATCTTTCCCTCGTAATATGAAAAAGGGCGGCCTTATTTTTGCAGCTGAAGTAACGATGTGTTTCCTGAATTTAGAAATGCCACACCTAATATGTTATTCTTCGAAACGTTCGCCATGTTAAGCTTAACAATGGCGTTGACCCCTGCATCATCAACAATTTTCGCAAGAAATTCACTATAGTTTATAGATTCGTCAGTAGTACTAATCTTTTCCGTAGAGTTAACAAAAGCCTTGGAAGGATTAGACATTGAGAACAGCACTTCGATATTACCTGCCATATTCTTGGTGAATATTATATCAGCATGATTCAATTCGTCTGTTGTTATAAATTTGCCATTATAGCAGCCAACAAAAGCCGGAAAATCTCTGCTAAGGGCCTCATTCGAATTTTGCAACCAACCAGCTATGCCCAATTTATCATTTTCACTTACACATATTATTATCAACCGTAAATTGAAGAAGTCCGCATTGTTCGCAGCAAATCGGAATTCATCGGAAGTATTAAATAAGAAGCCGGCCGTTGCTTCCGGATCCAGTTTACATCCCTCTTTTGCCCATAAGGACATCAGAGTATTATCTTCTGTGAGAACAGCCTCAATATAGTTGTATTCTACCCATCTGTCACGAATAAATGCAAGATTTTGATAATCCTGAACTTTCTTGTCTTTTAGAAAACTGTTGGCATCCGCAATGAAAGATCTTGAAAGGCTAAGACCTCTGTCCAAAAGTGCGTAAGAAATAGCGGCATTATTGGCAGCCTCTTCATAATTAACTATTTTATCTCCCTCTATGATTTTTGAAAGGGACTCAAGGGCAGCACTTGCAGACGTTTCGGCATTGGAAGCCATCTTAAGCAGATCACCCATAGTGGTTTTATATGGCTCAAATTCGGGGTAGAGAGAGACAACCTCCAACGTATAAGCTACATTTTGCTTAAACTCAGAGATACGTGAACTCATATATGCAAAGCAATAAGAGGTCTGTGCCAGGAAGTCGGCATCATTCCTGAGTTTGTTTTCAATAGCGGCAATGTCTGTACCGCTCACTGTACTTTTGTGCTTTGAAGCTTTACCTATGGCTCCGGAAAGTTGGTCATTATTGACTCTCGGAATTCCCACAAAGGCTCCGATAAAATAACCGGCGATTAATGTGATTACCGAAATTAAAATTAGAATTGATTTTTTAATCATAGCATAGAAAATTAATGAATAATATTTTTTGTTTTGAACATTTTATACGTTTATACGCAGAATAGTCAAATATCTTACAACCCGTCAAAATACATTTAAAGAAATGGCCGTTATTCCACACAAAAATAGAAAATAAATTTGAAAAAGTGCTACATTTGCACCACAAATAAATGGGTAAGCAAGGTCCTCATTATGACCTGGTAATTCAAATTTTTTTATAAATGAAAAAAAAAGATTTATTACAAAAAACCGTTAAGCACATAGATATCAAATCTTACGATTCTACAACGCTTATTGATGCAATGCGCGATATGTCATTCACATCCCGCGATACGGCTCGTGCTGCCGATATTTACATGATGATGGTTGGCGAGAAGTCTTGTACAAACATCCTTACAATTGCAGGAAGTACGAGTGCTGCCGGGTGTATGCAGGTGTACGTAGATATGGTAAAAAACAAAATGATAGATGTTGTAGTATCTACAGGTGCTTCTATCATTGACATGGACCTGTTCGAAGCATTGGGATTCAAGCATTACATAGGAAGACAGGATGTCCCTGATACTCAACTTCGCGACCTTTATATAGATCGTATTTACGATACATTCATAGATGAAGAAGAGTTGCAGGAGTGCGACAATGCTACCTACACCGTAGCAAACATCCTTGAGCCTCGTCCATATTCATCAAGAGAGTTTATCTGGGAGATCGGTAAGTGGCTTCACGAAGGTCATTCAGTTAAGAAGGATAGTCTTATCCAGACTTGCTATGAATGTGGAGTTCCTATTTTCTGCCCTGCATTCTCGGATAGCAGTGCCGGCTTCGGTATAGGAAAGCACCAGTGGGAGAATCCTGACAAGCACGTGTCTATCGACTCTGTAAAGGACTTTATTGAGCTTACTATGATTAAGATGCAGGCTGAAAATACAGGTCTGTTTATGGTAGGAGGCGGTACTCCAAAGAATTTTGCTCAGGATACAGTCGTATGTGCGGAGATTTTAGGACACGATGTGCCTAAGCACAAATATGCTATCCAGATTACTGTTGCCGATGTCAGAGACGGTGCCTGCTCATCTTCTACACTCAAAGAGGCTTGCTCTTGGGGTAAAGTTGACGTAGTCTTCGAGCAGATGGTTTATGCCGAGGGCACAACAGTTATTCCGGCAATTGCAAGTTATGTTTACCACAATGGTCCTTGGAAAGAGCGTGAATACAAGAATTGGGCTAAAATCTTCAAGAAATAATCCGGTCTAAAAATATTAAAATAGAGACGTTGCGTAGCAGCGTCTCTATTTTTTATTGTTGTTTCGGTAGTTGTTTACTGCTTATATGCATTACGCAGGAGAGTATAACGAACAGTCCGATAGTGCCTGCCAAAAGGGCGTAATTTTTCATTTGCAACAGCACAAATATAAAGATGTACATTGCGGTCAGCAGACCTCCGATATAGAGAGTAGCCTCTCTGTTTTTCAGCAGTCGCTGAATGAAAATACAGAGCAGAGATATAGTCATTACGGCAGAGATAATATATGCAATGCTGAAGAGCAGGTACTCCGACAA
>JAQUYF010000062.1 GCA_028691975.1 Bacteroidales bacterium
ATACTGTCCTATCTCGCGAGCAAAAGCGCGCATCGCCGTCTGGAAAAAGCGGTCAATCGTACTTACAGAAAATGCGGAATAATCATGCAAAATGCAGGTCAACACCCTCTTGGCTCTGTATCCCTCGGCGGTCTGCTGCTTTGAAAGCTCAAAGAGTGTCTCAATCACACGGCTCTTCATCTCATCTGTCGCCTTATTGGTGAAAGTCACCGCAAGGATGTGCTTATAGGCATCATCACTCTTCATGAGCAACTTGATGTACTCCTGCGTAAGGCTGTGTGTCTTACCGGACCCTGCCGATGCTGTAAATACGTTTAACATCTCTTTCTATTGCAAAGTTGTTGAAAATCACAAAACGTACACACACCACCCTGAGGGTTGGCCACAAAAGGTATTTCAGGATTGAACAGCTCATCTATCAATGCTGCAAGACATCTTTTAAACTCATCAATCTGTTCATCTGAAAAGATATAATTATGAGGTACAGACTCAAAGATCTCCCTCAGAGCATAGACGCAGGTAGAATAGTTGACAGATGCGTTGTGGCTCCTGGCCAGAAGGTTATAAAACATGAGTTGCAACGCTATATAAGGTCTGTGAGCATTACTTGGGTCAAAAAGATCTGCGACTTCCTTAAACGTAGCTGAATTATCCACTTTCCCGGTTTTATAATCTACTATCCGGCAGATATTTGAGGCGATATTTGAGTCCATCCTGTCTATAATGCCAAACAGATTGACGCTCTTTTGTCCGCCCATGACGGACAAAGTCGCATTCATTTTCTTCTCGGAACCCACATACACAAATGGAGTCATCCCCCTGTCTATCTTCAGTACTTGCAGTACAAATCTCTTTATCAATTCTTTAGTGATAAGATTTCTGCCCTCTATCTTTTTGATTACGGCTACCTGCTCAAAGGCTTCATCGATCAGTTTATCTAACCTTTTCGTATCTTTCAACTTCAGATCCAGCTCCTCGCTGTGGAGTTCATGCTGTATATCACCACTGTACAACTGCTCCATCACACTGTGAAAAACAGATCCGAACAACCCTGCATCCAACTCTTCAACCACCTCGTCTTCTTTCTTAATCTTCAAGACATGAGAATAATAAAACTTGAGCGAACAACCGATATATTCATTTATGGAAGAGGCTGAAAATGAACTATTTCCATCAATAAACCTTTCATATAGCCGAGCCATCACCTCATCACTCTTAACGACACTGGTCGGCTCAATATCCGCCTCTCCTTTCAGAGAATATGTCGTAACCACCTCTTCTAAAGGCACTTGATAATGATATTTGAGCTGCTTTACATACCTGCTGACCTCACCGCTCCGCAAACCGTCAGTATTGGAAGTATAAAGCAGTATGACATTTTCAGCCCTGAAAATACTGCGATAAAAATGGTAAGCAGAGATAGAGTCCTGAAACTCGTATGTCGGCAAGTCAAACCCTCTACGCAGATTGTATGGTATAAACGAACTGCTTACGCTCTTTGAGGGAAAAGTTCCTTCATTGACCGAAAGCATAATGACGTTCTTGAAATCCAATGCACGAGTCTCAAGCGGCCCCATAATCTGTACCCCTGAAAGAGGTTCTCCCCTGAAAGGAATGGTAATAACCGCAACTAATTGAGCCAAAAGTCGATAGTAGGTCTGCGGCTCCATCGGGATATGCAAGTCGCGTATCTTTACGACGGATTTGTAGTAATTATAGGCATATTCCCTGTCAATGTCAGGCAAATATTTCTGCACATATTGCAAAATAGCTATCTGATAATCAGGTATTTCTTCTGACGAGTCGGGGCTGCCGAAAAGTAAGGCAAATATCTCTCCGGCCGCTGTAAGTTCCTTTTGCGAGACAAAAATTATATTCCCGTCGCGTATCTCTTTCTTCAATTTTTGAGCCTGCCCGTATGCGATGGCCGCCACAAACGGATGCTCGATAAGTGCTGTCACGTTTTTGTGGTAAAACCAAACACTGCCGCCGCTGACGCGCCTGTTCTTCTGAAGCTGTTCAATCAGCAGCATAAAAGTTGAGACACTCGTATTGGAAAGAGGCGAGCCCATAGTCACATTGACGGCTTTTATCTCCTCCGGAATGGCATTGAGCATCGGGGCAAGCAAATTTTCGTCAGGCAGTACAATAGCAGTCTCTTCAGCCACCTCCGGCTGCTCCCTGAGCAGTTCGGAAAGTATCAGCGAGACCTTTTGTGCCTGACCTGTCGCAGATGAGACCGAAACAATCTTGTAATGAGGCTTGCGCGTCACCGTATTGTCCTGAAGGGAAAGAGGATAGAGAGAGGGAAAGAGTTCCACATTTTCATGCATGAAGAGTGAAGACTTGTTCTCTCTGTCCGTAACCATGTCTCCGTAATAGTCCCAGTAAAAATCTCCTCCCAACTCATCACGAATGAAGCTTAACAGTACTTTTTCGCACTTGTTAAGAGCATTCTGACCCACAAAGATAATAGGACCATAGCCGCGAAGAGTATCCGTCATCGCCAACTTTTGTGACGGCTCACCTTTTGCTCCGGATAAGATTTCCGACACATGGCGGTAAATCATGCCTTCATAAGCCATCCCCCTCGACTCAAGGTCCGCCTTGAAATCGCAGTAAAGCGGATATAAGACACTCCATGTCTCCCGAAAAAGTTGCTTCTTATCTATTGACCCTTCAGCCTTATGCGGCTGCGCCACAACAAGCTCATGTGATGCCGGATTTGAAAGAAAATTGCCCCAGAACTGCCTGATAGCCGAGATTTGAGTCTCACTCAGATACTCATATCCGGTATCCAGATCCTTGAGATCTTTGACATTGGCAAAGAGCTTCCCGACATCCGCCATATATTTGTCGATATCATCAAAGTCATTGAGCAACACATCACCCCAATAAACAAACTCATCGAAAGACTCGCCATTACCGGTAAGAAGGCTGTAATGCTGATAGAGAATGTAAAGTGCTTCAATCTTATTTACCAAAGTATAGCCCGACAAATTGACAAACAGATCGTTGATTGTCAACAGTGTGGGGGAAAAGATCGGTTTTGAGGCACACTGTCCCAAATATTTTTGAAAGAAAAGTGAAGAACGTCTGTTCGGGAATACAAAGCACAATTCACTCACGCCATCACCGTGGCGTGAATAGAATGAGCGCGCTACCTGAGACAAAAAGGCCTTCATCTATATCTATCTCGTATAAAATCGTGTTACAATTTCTTCTTCAATTCTTTAGAAAGCTCTTCATACCCCGGTTTGTCAAGCAGTGCAAACATATTTTTCTTGTAAGCCTCAACACCCGGCTGATCAAACGGATTGACACCGAGTACGTAGGCACTGATACCGCAAGCTTTCTCAAAGAAATAGAGCAATTGTCCAATGTTATATTCATCTATTTGATCGATAGAGATCTCAATATTAGGAACTCCCCCGTCAACATGCGCTAATTTAGTACCGAGCTGTGCCATCTCATTGCAAAGCTCAACATGTTTTCCTGCCAGGAAATTAAGTCCGTCAAGATTTTGAGGATCTGCATCGATAACGACCGACCTTTTGCTGTTTACGACATGGATCACGGTCTCAAACAAAGTTCTCTCTCCGTCCTGGATATATTGCCCCATAGAGTGTAAATCCGTAGTAAAATTAACCGCTGCAGGGAAAATACCTTTTCCGTTTTTCCCTTCACTTTCCCCATAAAGCTGTTTCCACCACTCACCGACATACTGCAACTTGGGATTAAATCCTACAAGAAGTTCTATCTTCTTGCCTGCAGCATAGAGCGCGTTACGCATTGCCGCATATTGGATTGCAGGATTTGACGCATCGTGTTTGTTGCAGATCGCCTCCATGTCTCTTGCTCCCTTAAGTAAAACCTTGATATCGAAACCTGCGACTGCCACAGGCAGCAGGCCGACCGGAGTCAACACAGAGAAACGCCCCCCGATATTATCTTCAATTACGAAAGTCCTGTAACCTTCCTGATCTGCAAGTGACTTTAGGGCACCGCGCTTTTTGTCCGTAATTGCAACAATCCTTTCACGAGCATCAACAGCCCCGTAAGTTTTCTCTATATAGCTTCTAATCAAGCGAAAAGCAACGGCAGGTTCTGTGGTGGTGCCCGATTTGGAGATAACAATCGCGGCAACATTCTGGACCGAGATAAGATCCATCAGCTCAGCTATATACTCTTCAGATAGATTTTGGCCGGCAAAGACAATTTTCGGACCGCGGGATTCACCCATCTGATTGGTAAATGCGTGTGAAAGAGCTTCAATCACAGCTTTCGCTCCAAGGTATGAACCTCCGATACCTATGGCAACTACAAGGTCAATCTCTTTTTCGACCCATTTGTCGACAACACTAAGGCAGTCATCTACAATTGATTGAGGTAATTCTGACGGCAATTTGTTCCAGCCCAGAAAATCATTTCCGGCACCGGTACCTCTATTTAAGGTCTCCAAAGCACTCTGAGCCTTAGAGATAAATTCATTTTGAACGGATGTTTCGATAAAACTCTCACATCCTTTTACATTAACTGTTAACATAATTTACTGTTTTTATTGTTCAAGACGCTATTGAAGCATATCCATCAACTGTCTCAAAGTATATTCAGGGTTCTTTTCTTCATACAGAATGCCATACATGGCATTGACAATCGGCAACTCTATATTCTCTCTTTTTGCGATCTCATAAATACTCTTTGTGGCATAATAACCTTCAGCCACCATATTCATCTCAGTCTGAGCGGAAACCACAGAATACCCCTTCCCTATCATCCCTCCGAAAGTCCGATTGCGGCTGAACTGCGAATAGCAAGTCACCAGCAGATCTCCAAGATAGGCTGATCGAGTCGGAATACGGTCTCTGTCAGGGTGAGACTGCTGTATAAAATGAATCATTTCCCGATAGGCACCCGTAACAAGTACGGAAATAAAATTGTCTCCGTACCCGAGAGTGTGACAGAGTCCCACTGCCACAGCATAGACATTCTTCATCGCGGCTGAATATTCCACCCCATAAATATCAGTGCCAATTATAACTTTGACATAGTGGCATTTGAAAGCTTCACTGATTTGCTCAGCTACTTTATGATATTTGCTGGAGATAGTAATATACGAATATTTCTCCATGGCCACCTCTTCAGCATGGGTCGGTCCACTTACTATAGCAATATTCTCAAATGGAATATGATATAAATTATGAAAAAACTCCGCAATAGTGAGATTATCCTTGGATACAAAGCCCTTGATAGCCGAGACTATGTATTTGTCATCAAGCGAAGTCGACAGAGCCTTGATCTGGGAGAGAAAATATGATGATGGAATACAGAAAACCAGGACATCCGCCGCCTCAACCACTTCATTAATATCGTCACTCATAACTATCTTATCTAAATTAAGTACTGCAGAACGCAGATAAGAGCGGTTTCTCCCGTATTGTTTTATGAAATCTATATTTCTGTCATCGCGGACAAACCAATACAATTTGTCCTGAGTGGTAGAAAGAAGCTTAACAAGGGCTGTCGCCCAACTTCCGCTTCCAATCACTGCATATTGCAGTTTTTTACCCTCCAAAAATGATCCCATTACTATATTTTTTAAGCCTCCTTTCCCTTTGAAAGGACATTCCATACAAGTGCCGACAAAGCTGCACCGACAAAAGGAGCTACGATAAATATCCAAAGTTGAGAAAGAGCTTTCCCTCCTTCAAATACTGCAGGAGCTATACTGCGTGCCGGATTAACTGAAGTCCCTGTAATAGGAATAAGTACAATGTGAATCAGTACCAGCGTAAGACCGATAGCAAGACCTGCAAGAGAAGGATTGCCCTTCTTCGAATCAGTAACACCTAAAACGACAAGTACAAAAATAAATGTGCCTACACACTCGGCAATAAGTGCCGATACGACCGAAGCACCCGCACCGACAGCATTGGCCCCCGTTGTAGTTGCGTAAGCGGCAACATTCTGAGTGCCGGTATGAACAAGAGCATACAGAATGGCACTGCCGACAAATGCACCGATAACTTGTGCAAGCATGTATTTCAACCCCTCACTACTCTTCATCCTGCCTGTAAGCATACAGCCCAACGTAATGGCCGGATTGATATGGCAACCTGATATGCTGCCGATAGCATAAGCCATCGCCACCACTGAAAGGCCAAAAGCAAAAGCTACTGTCAATACTTGAGCTGTCGTTCCACAGCCACCGTTAAAGATTGCACTTCCGCAACCCAAAAGCACCAACACCATCGTACCGATGGCTTCAGAGAAATATTTCTTCATATTAGTAAAATTTAAATTAGATTATTATCTGTATTTGTATTATACCCTGTATCTTCCTTTAATGAGGCAGCGTTACAGGCCGCCACCGCAAGAGCGTCGCACCTCTCATTTTCCGGATGTCCCGCATGCCCTTTAATCCAGACAAAAGAGACATTGTGCCTGCGATAGATTGTCAAAAACCTTTTCCACAAATCCGGATTGGCCTTCTTTGCATATCCCTTCACTTCCCAGTTAAACACCCATCCTTTCTCGACTGCATTAACCACGTATGACGAATCGCTCCAGACGGTAATATCGGCATTGTCCCACTTAACAGCCTCAAGAGCGACAATAACCGCCAACAACTCCATTCGATTGTTAGTTGTAAGTCTGTACCCATCGGAAAGCTCTCTGCAAAAACTGCCACACTTGAGTACCGCCCCGTAGCCTCCCTTTCCGGGATTGCCACTGCATGCTCCATCAGTATATATCCGAATCGGTTGGTGTTTCATCGCACAGCCTTAACCATTATGCTACTCCGGCAATATAGTTCTTTCGTACTTTGGACCCTCAAAATGCTTAATCTCCAACGGATTATTGGTCATCTCGTCATACTTTGCCCTGTTGTTGCAAATATCTATGGCCGTGTAAATAGAGGAAATCATCGGCATAGGATTGGCAATCCCCTTCCCTGCAAGTTCAAAAGCAGTACCGTGATCCGGAGAAGTACGTACAACAGGCAGACCTGCCGTAAAATTGACACCCTTATCGAAGGCAAGTGCCTTGAAAGGAATAAGTCCCTGATCGTGATACATCGCCAGTACAGCATCAAACTTGTACTGCATATTGGTACTGAAAAATCCGTCAGGAGAGTATGTGCCGAATGCCAAAATGTTCTCTTTGTTAGCCTCCTCTATTGCCGGGATTATAACATCTATCTCTTCCCTTCCAAGTGAGCCGGCATCACCTGCGTGCGGGTTAAGTCCCAGCACCGCAATCTTTGGACGCACGCATCCGAAATCGCGCATAAGCGATGCATTCATCAGACGCAACTTACTGACAATAACATCTTTGGTAATAGATGCACTAACCTGTGAAAGAGGCAGGTGATTAGTCACGACTCCCACCTTCAGGTCATCGGAACACAAGAACATCAATCCGTCTTTTGCCCCGAACTCACTGATCAAATACTCGGTATGTCCCGGAAAAGAAAATTCTGTACAGGCAACAGTATGTTTGTTGAAAGGAGCTGTCACAATCGCATCAATCGCACCATCCTTCAAGTCGGCTACGGCGGCTTTCAATGCAATAATTGCAGCCTTTGCCCCATCTACAGTAGGCTGTCCAAGCTCAACGGCAAGTGAATCAGGTACTGCATTGATTATGTTAACTCTCTTTGAATGAGCATCTCTTGCAGAATTAACTATATTGGTATTCATCTGCTCAGTCTCAGGTATAAGCTTCTTTACCATGCCGAATGTACGGGAAGAACCGTACACTATCGGTACACACATCTCCAACAGTCTCGCATCAGATAAAGCCTTTATAATCACCTCATAACCAATACCGTTAGAGTCTCCCTGGGTGATACCCAGTACTATTTTTTGTCCCATATTTTGTCTAAAATTTTCTGCAAGGTACGAATAAACACAGAGAAATAAAAGATAAAATAGCTATATTTGTAAATGGTTAGTATGTTGGATAGTGACATAAAATTCCTGCAGGGAGTCGGTCCCCGGAGGGCGGAACTTTTGCAGAAAGAGCTCGGAATAAGCACTTTTCGGGATATGCTCTACACTTTCCCATTCAGATATATCGACCGTTCCAAATTTCACTCCGTCAGGGACATAGACTCCACTTCAGCCTACATTCAGCTAAAAGGGCAAATTACCTCTGTCAATCTGGTTGGAGAGCTTCGCGGCAAACGCTTAGTCGCAACATTTACGGATGGTACGGGCTACATTGAACTTGTTTTTTTTCAAGGGATTAAATGGATGCAGGAGAAGCTTCGTGTAGGGCCGGAATATATCGTTTTCGGCAAGCCGTCCATATTCAAACAGGGATACAATCTGGTCCACCCGGAAGTCGATCTTGCCACAAATGAGAACTTAGGCATGACAGGTTACCTGACAGGTATCTATTCAAGCACGGAAAAGTTGCGTGGCAGCGGCATCGGCAATAAAGTATTCACCAAGCTGCAATCTACACTGCTCAATCAGGTAATCGACTCTATTTCAGAGACTCTGCCCGAATACATCATGGAACAGAAAAGGCTTTGCCCTTTGCGCTACGCCCTGAGGAACATCCACTTCCCTACCGACCTTCAGGCTCTTGCCAAAGCACAGAAGAGGCTCAAGTTTGAGGAACTGTTCTATCTCCAACTCTCTCTTCTAAAGCAGAAATCCATTCGGATGAAAAGCTCTAACGGTGTGATACTCAACAAATTGAGCAAAGGATTCAATACCACATACAACAACCTCCCATTCCCTCTTACAGAGGCACAGAAACGGGTTATCAAAGAGATCAGGGCTGATGTGATCTCCGGCAAACAGATGAACCGCCTGCTTCAGGGAGATGTGGGAAGCGGTAAAACACTTGTGGCAATTCTTTCTGCCATGATGGCTGTGGACAACGGCTATCAGGCTTGCATTATGGCTCCAACCGAAGTACTTGCCAACCAACACTATAATGGAGTATTTAAGTTTATTGAAGGATCAGGTGTAAAGGTAGCTTTGCTGACAGGCAACACCAAGACAAAAGAGCGCAAAGCAATACACGCCGGACTGGAAGATGGAAGTATTAATATCATATTCGGAACCCATGCCCTGATAGAGGATACCGTACAGTTTAAAAAACTTGGACTTGCTGTAATCGACGAGCAGCACCGCTTCGGAGTGGATCAACGCTCAAAACTCTGGTCGAAATCCAAAATCGCTCCACATATCCTCGTGATGACCGCAACCCCTATCCCCCGCACACTGGCCATGACACTCTATGGGGATTTGGATGTCTCCGTGATTGACGAACTTCCTCCCGGCAGAAAACCGATTCAGACCGTTCACCTTACGGAAACACGCCGAGGCGAAATGTATGCCTTTATGCGCAAGCAGATTAAGCTGGGACGGCAGGTATTTATCGTCTACCCTCTCATAAAAGAGTCCGAAAAAATGGACTACAAAAACCTTGAAGAGGGATACCTCAACATTACTGAAGAATTCAGGCAGCCGGACTACATCACAGCAGTCGTACACGGTAAGCAGAAAGCTGAAGACAAAGCTTTTGACATGAATCTGTTCGCATCCGGAAAAGCCAATATTTTGGTGTCAACCTCAGTTATCGAAGTAGGCGTGGACATCCCAAATGCCTCCGTAATGATAATCGAAAGTGCGGAGCGATTCGGCCTCTCACAGCTCCACCAGTTAAGAGGCAGAGTAGGCCGCGGGGCTGAAAAGTCATATTGCATACTTATGACAGGCTACAAACTGAGTGAAGAGTCAAGGCAAAGAATTGACCTTATGTGTCAGACAAATGACGGCTTTGAGTTGGCTGAGGCAGACCTCAGAATGCGTGGACCGGGAGATTTCGAAGGAACTCGTCAGAGCGGACTTGCAATTGAACTGCATATCGCCAGCCTAAGTAAAGACACGCCTGTACTTGAAGAGGCCAGAGAGTTGGGAATCAAAATATTAAAAGATGACCCTTACCTCAATACCGAAATGAATTATATTTTAGCCAGAGAGCTGAAAAATATGAAAGAAGAACTTAAAGATTACTCAAAGATAAGCTAATACAAGATGAAATACATTGGAGCACACGTAAGTACATCAGGAGGAGTTGAAAATGCCCCCATCAATGCTTCCGCAATCGGAGCAAATGCCTTTGCCCTCTTTACAAAGAACCAAAGACAGTGGGTAGCTGCCCCTCTTAGCGAGAACAGCATTGTACTGTTCAAACAGCGCTGCGCAGAACTTGGCTTTGTGGCAGATGCGATCCTGCCTCACGACAGTTACCTCATCAATTTGGGACATCCTCAGGATGAGGGACTTCAGCGTTCAAGAGCAGCATTCATCGACGAAATGACAAGATGCGGCCAACTCGGACTTAACAGACTCAATTTCCACCCGGGAAGCCACCTCAACGAAATCTCCGAAACAGAATGTCTGCGCCGCATTGCAGAGTCAATCAATATTGCTCTCGACAAAACCTCCGGTGTCTGCGCCGTGATTGAAAACACTGCCGGACAGGGCTCAAATATGGGCTATAAGTTTGAGCACCTTGCGGAAATCATTGACCGGATAGAAGATAAAAGCAGAGTCGGCGTCTGCATCGACACCTGCCACAGCTTTGCCGCCGGCTATGACCTGAAAGGGGTTATAACTGATAAAAGTGTGTCCGGAGAGCAGGATAGCCTGTTTGCGGCAGGTACAGTCGGCGCAACCGGTACAGCAGGCGCAGGCGGTACAGCAGGAAAGAGACAACCAGCGACCGATAATAGCCTGTTCCCTGCCGAAATGAATTTATCTTCTTTGAAAAGCATGGGGTTCGAGCAAGTTATGGCAGAATTTGATCGCATAATAGGCTTCAAGTATCTCAAAGGAATGCACCTTAACGACGCCAAGAAGCCCCTCGGCTCACATGTGGACCGTCACGAATCCATCGGAATCGGGGAAATAGGCTCCGAGCTATTCCGTAAAATCATGCAGGACAGCCGCTTCGACTCCATCCCCCTAATCCTCGAGACCCCCAACCCCGACCTTTGGAGCACAGAAATCGCCACCCTCCGACAGATGGTGAGATAGAGTCACAAGTGACGTAATCACATCACATCACATCACATTACATTACAAGCACATCACCACAAGCCACCTCCAAGCACATCTCCAAGCCAATACCAAGCACACCTCCAAGCACACCTTGAATTTGCTGACTT
>JAQUYF010000063.1 GCA_028691975.1 Bacteroidales bacterium
TTTGGCCGTTATCTCCACATCATTGTAGTCCGGAAATGATAATACAGCTTCCGCAAAATTAAGTCCGTACCGCTGCTCATATTTTGAGATCTTCAGCAACTCTGCAACATCTCCATTGGCAATAAAATCCAACTCCGGAATATCATCCAGAAACTGGTAACAGTTTTTCACCACCATCAGTTTATCACCCTTTACAAGCCTCTCTTCTCTGCAGAGCACCGTTGCCCTTATACCGTCATTATAGCGGTTGGCCCTCTTGTTGGAGCGGCACAAAACCACCACATTGTCCAAGCCGTAGTGTCCTATCTCATCAGAGAGCTTTTCGATCAATTCTCCTCCGGAAATGCGCTCGACATCGGCATAGTTCTTTAACACAAGTCGCGGAGCCTCAGCCTGCAGATGTTCTATCATCTTGCGCACAATCGTGGCATTGGTAAGAATCCCCGATTCACTCGCCTGCCTTACAACAGTTGTAAGTTCCGAATAGATGAAGGTTCCATAGCTTGTCATGTAATTCCGGTCCAATGCCGGACTCCTGTCCATTCCGATAGGCGGTAACTGTCCCTTATCCCCTATTATAATCAGTTTGTTATTTTGTCCTGACCGGACAAATTCGATCAGATCTTCAAGCAGATTGCCTGACCCGAACAGATTGGAACTACCGCTCTGAACAGAGATCAGAGAGGCTTCATCCACTATAAAACAGGTATTGTTGTCCTTGTTGATATTGAGCTGAAACACACCTATTCCGTCTGTCATAGACTTCTGTCGATAGATATGCTTGTGTATTGTAAAAGCCTTGTCCTGCGTAAAATTAGAGAGGACTTTGGCGGAACGGCCTGTAGGAGCAAGCAGAACATAATGGTAGTGAAATGTCCTGAGCACACTGACGAAGGCTGCAATAGCTGAAGTTTTGCCTGTTCCGGCATAGCCGCTCACAATCATCATATCAACGGCATCCGCCGCCGTCATAAACGCAGACAAAGATGCAAACAGCCGCTCCTGACACTGTGTGGGCTGATATTTAAGATTTTGAGCAAGTTGCTCTAAAAAAAAATCAGCTACCGCCATCAGTTTCTTCTCCTGAATAAAGAAAATGCTATCAGTACGGGAAATACTCCAAGACGTCCCACCAACATCTCAACTCCTGCAACCAATTTTACAATAATAGGCAGAGTAGAATAATTGTCAAACGAACCGAAATGTCCGAAGGCAGGTCCCACATTGCCGATAAATGTAACAGAGGTAGAGATAGAGTCAGTGAAATCGAGGCCGAAAAATGAATATACCAGGGCACATATCAAAAGTATCAACAAGTAGGTAAGTATAAAGACAGCAGAGCTGTTTATCAACTCTTTTTCAATAACTTGCCCTCCTGTCTTAACGGATACCACAGCGTTTGGATGGATGATTTTCTGTATCTGAGCCTTCATAGCCTTGAGTACAAGCCATATTCTGTCAGACTTCACACCTCCGGTAGTTGACCCGGAGCATCCGCACTGTATTGAAAGATACATTATTAACAACATGGAGAAGACAGGCCATGTCACTGTATTGTCAGTTGCAAAGCCCGTAGAAGAGATAATGGAGGCAACTTGGAAAACAGACCGTCTAAGTGCCATCCAGACATTGTGATAAACACCTGCAAAGAGCAGATCCAATGTGATTACTATTGTTGAAATAAGAATGGTCCAAAGGTAAAACTTAGCTACCGGATCTTTAAATATTTTGGTGGAACCACCTACAACCGTAGCATATATCAATCCGAAATGAAGGCTGGACACAATCATGAATATGGTCAAAACAATCTCTATCGGTACAGAATTATATGCGGCAATCGAAGCGTTCTTGACACTGAACCCACCTGTCGATACGGTGCTGAAAGCATGATTTACCGCATCAAAAAAAGGCATCCCGGCAATCATAAGCGAGACTATTGTCAAAACAGTCAATCCGCCATAGACAGACATCTCAATTCGGGCCAATTGTCTGGATTTGTATCTATAATTAGGCTTGGAGACATCCTGAAACTCCATCTTGGATATTTTTAACTTAGAAGAACCCCATGAAGGGAGCACAAGCATAATGAATATTACAACTCCGACACCTCCGATGTAATGAGTGGAAGAACGCCAAAGTTGCAGACCGGCAGGCAATGATTCTACTTCAGTCAGGATGGTTGCGCCCGTTGTCGTATAACCGGACACACTTTCAAACCATGCATTGGACAGTGTAAACGGCCCACCCCAAAGCACGTATGGTATCATTCCGAAAATGCAGCAAAGTACCCACGCAAAAAGGATAATGGCAAGCCCCTCCTTAATACTCACATCTTTTTGCTTATGAACAAAAATCAGTGGAAAGACACCGAACACAAAAGTAATAATGGCACTCAGTAAAAGAGGCGAAAAAGATGAGTCAAACCCGTGGATAGCAGCTGTAATTGCGCACAACAACATGAATGCCGCATTAAATATCAAAGCTGTCCCTACGTTACGGGAAATAACTCCTACGTTCATTTCAATCTCCTTTTAAGGGACTGATTAAGATCCACGACATCTTTGACGGAATGATTCAAATCCGCCAACTCATCGTCCGTGTCAAGATCCACATCATAAGACTTGTCAAACTGACGATAATCTTTTATTCCCTTTGTAATCTTCAATATAGGATTGATAAGATAATAATTCATAAAGTAGTTGAAAAGCAAGACCAGTATGATCCCCAAAATAACTGAAACGAGAGCGGGCATAATGCTTCTGTAAAAGCCTGTCTGTAACGATTGTGAATTGGCAATCAGTGCATCCTGACTTACTTTGGTCAATTCTCTGATATAATCGCGAAGTCGCCAATAGACAGGTTGCAGACGGTTGAAATACCAATCCTTGCGCACGTCATCATCATTTAGCCACACATCTTCAGCCTCCCTGACTATCTGCATATAAGCAGTATAAGCATATATTACGGAATCCGCACATGCCCTTTCCTCTACAGTAATGAAGGTCTTTCTCAAGTCATTGAATGAAGAGATAAAGTTATTATCTTTGATAACTGAGACATCCCCAACACTTTCGCTGCCACCTACGCCGTACATCAATTTTTGGTTATAATCCTCTGTTGCAGTCAACAGCTCTCTTGCCGTATTAATACTTTTAATATTATCGGTAATCAGATTGGATACATAGTTGTTCATCCTGCTGAACTCAAAGATTGAGATCAAACTGGAGAAAAAAAGCACCAGTGCCAAGACGACACATCCCAAAAACACCTTTCTTTTAATACCGACTTTAGATACTTTCAACATACTAAAAGCAAACTTTTATTTAAAAGAGAGGTTATTCTCTTGATTGGACCACATTGCAAATCCTGCAATACCTGCAATAAGTTCGATTTTATTCACAGTGATAGGGTTGTTACAAAACATCATCACTTCCCTGTCAGATACCAATACATCTTTAAGCTTGCCTGAAAAAGCTTTGAAGAGGTTGGCATTCTGATTGTAATTGGCCACGCGATCACTGTTCAGTAAATCTTTCGGGAGTTTCAGCTTGGAATTTAGAGCATTGGATACAAGATAATCAGCCTGCTGGCTGTCAGAAAGGCTGTTAAGGAACGAAAGCATCTGCTCGGAATTCAATTTATATCCTAAACTATTCCAATAGTCGAAAGCTATCCTGTCATTGGTCAGGACCGACTCTGTTACGAAATAGTTAACCCACATATCTCTTACAGCGGCAACTTCAATATTGTTCTTTAGCCCCTTTGACGAAATAACGGCATCAGCACTGCGGACAAAAGAACGACCTGCAGGCAGACCTGCGTCAAGCAGTGAATAAGAAATCGAAGCTTCTTGAGCCAACTGCGGATAATCGTTCATTTTCTTACTCTCAAGCAGATCTGAAAGAGCCTCTACAGCTTTTTCTGACACATTCTGAGCATTATCGGAAAGGTCGCTCAGAGAGGCCATATCAGCTTTTAACTCTTTAAGAGAGGAATCTTTATCCAGCACTGCAAGTGAAAGTTTGGTGGTCTGCTGCATCTCGGCTATTCTTGAATTGAGATAACTTTGAAGTAAAAGCACATTTTTCTGAGCCACAGTGTCAACCAGGAGAGCACTTTCAAGTATCTCCTGCCTATCAGAGACAACATTGCTCTTATGTTTGGCAGCTTTTTCTATATCTCCTCTAAGTAGTGGAGCATCAACCCCGGGAAGTCCGAAAAGAAGTGCGGCTGCATAACCCAATACGAGGCAACCGACTCCAATCAATATCTTTGACCCTTTTGTTTTCATAATGTCATAAGTTTATAAGTGTATTTTCGCAAAAGTACAAAAAATATCATTTGAGTGAGTCAATCATCCACTTATTCAGATGAAGATTGCTCAGAACAGGCAACAGGGCGATTTCACCCGTCTTTCCGATATTTGCCCTTAAAGCATAATACTCTTTAACCTTGTCGGAATTATCTTCTTTTACCGGAAGCTTGAGACCGACCTCTTTAAGCATCATATTTCGCCTGATAGCAATAGAAAGTTCGAGAGAAACAATCAGATAGCAGCACATATCAAACACCTTTTCCGCCTTGAAATTTTCCTTTATGGAGAGAATATACTCTCCGGCAACCGTATGAGCAAGCTCTCCCCTCTTAATCTGAGCAAGCAACTCGACGTTGGCATTGATACCGTTGTCAATCCAGCTGCGAATCCGGTTAACATCCCACTGAAAAAGCAGGATGAGTAAAGTAGAAAGCCCTAAAAGAGGAATTGCCATCGTAACTAAAGAAGGCAATATGTCCAACAGGTAGAGATTATACAGAAGATGAATTATAACAGCAGGCAGCATTGCCGCAACAATCAACAAATTGATAAGAGGCTTGGACAGCCTGCCGACTCCGGATGATTTTGGTGCAAACCTGAAAGAGATAGAGACTAAATTCATAATACCTCCGGTAATAGCTGTAACTCCGGCGTGCATAAAAGCGGTACCGAATCCTCTGAAGATGGCCGTTCCGACCAACATATCCGGAAAAGAAGAGATGTAAATCATATTTTCCACAAGAGAAAAGCCAACCCCAACCGCAGCCCCGTAAATGGCTGAATCAATAAAGAAAGCCATCTTTGACTTATAGATAAAGTATAACAGCAACAGTGACTTAAATAACTCCTCGACAATCGGCGTCACGATCTCGCTATCAGGCAGTGAGATATACTTAAACAGCTGAAAAAGAGCTATACATACTGACATTCCCCAGCATATCGCAATAGCAAGCTGTCCCTTTCTGACAATTGAAAAACTGTCCATCAGGATCAGAAGTATCAGAAATAACACTACAGGCAATAATGACACTAAGTATAGCATAATTAGCTTATTTAACAGGATCAATATCTATGTCCGTCTCAAACACCTTTGTTGCCGGACCTGTAAGGTAAATATCTTTAAATGTGTTGTCCGGCTGTGGAAGAAAGTCAACTGCAAGTCTGTCGCCGAGAGCCTGAATATTGAACTTTACCCTCATTCCATCGGTGCCGTCAGGATAACGGCACTTCGCCCCGCGCACGTATGCAGCTATTGATGAGGCAGTTACTCCTGTGCCACAAGCCCATGTTTCTGCCTCTACTCCACGCTCATAAGTTCTGATTCTCAACTGATCCGGCTCTATCTGAACAAAATTGACATTAGCTCCCTTCGGAAAACGTTTTGCCCATCTCCATTTTTTACCCTCTCCATCAACATCAAAGTTTGCCACATCATCCACAAAGATCACAAAATGGTCTGAGCCGGTATTCAGAAAATATCCCTCATTCTGAATATCGACCGGCGATGCTCCATTCGGCATGAGAGGCAAATCTCTCATCTTCAATCGAACAATACATCTGTGATCCCCATAATCGAGCAAATCTGCACGATGATAGCCGTCAATTGCCGTAAATTCATATTTCTTAATTCCAAGATGAGCGGCAAAAGCGACAAGACAGCGACCTCCATTGCCGCACATTGTTCCCTCAAACCCGTCCGAGTTGTAATATTTCATTGTAAAGTCATATTCGGAACTCGCTCCGAGCAGCATCAGACCGTCTCCTCCGATACCGAACCTGCGATCACAAAGCCATTTTACCTGTTTGTTCGACAGGTCTATGACCCCGTCTCTATTATCCAGAATAACGAAATCATTTCCGGCTCCCTGGTATTTGTAAGCATGCATATTCTATTGTTTTAACATTTTTATCATTGCGTCAGCTATCCTTAAGGAAGCTCCCGTTCCACCGAGAAGATGCTTCAATTCGGCATAATCTTTCAGCATAACCTGCCTGTAATGATCATCATATACTAAAGCATCAAGCTCTTTGAGGATCTTTTGAGGCTCTGCATCATGCTGCACAAGCTCTTTAAATATCAATTTATCCATAATGATATTGGCTAAACTTATATATTTCACACGTACAAGCAACTTGGCCAACATATATGTAAAGCCGTCAAAGCCATAACATACAACCTGAGGCGTACCGATAACCGCAGCCTCAAGGCTTGCAGTCCCTGAACTGATGACAGCTGCCTCAGCCTGAGACAAGATGGAATAAGTCTCACCATACAATATCTTTATGTCTGATTCTTTAGGAATATATTTATCATAAAGAGTGCAATCTATGGAGTTAACTCCGGCGATAATCAATTGATAGCCACTCCATTTGGCGTTACGCATCATCTTTTCCATCTCTACAAAGCGCGGCACGAGATATTTAACTTCAGATACTCTGCTCCCGGGAAGCAAGGCAATGACAGGCTTGTCTTCCAACTTGTTGCGAGATAGAAAGTCTCGCCTTGTCTCATGGCTGCACATATCCTGAGATATGCTGTCAATCAATGGATTACCATAATAATGGGCATCCACGCCACGCTTTGCAAAATATTCTGTTTCAAATGGAAATATGATAAAGAGTTCATCCACATATTTTCTGATCTTGCGAATACGTCCCGCACCCCTGGCCCACAGTTTGGGAGCAATATAGTAAAAGACCTTTATGGAGTACTTTTCGGCAAATTGAGCAATCTTCAGGTTAAAGCCGGGGTAGTCAATCAATATGATCACATCAGGCTGATACTGAAGAATATCTTGCTTACAGAACCGAAAATTATTACTTATCTTATTAATATTCCTGACGACATCAGTAATACCCATTACGGCACTGCTCTTATAGTGACGGACTAACTCCCCTCCTGCGGCTGCCATTAAGTCACCTCCCCAAAAGCGGAAGTCACATTGTGAATCCTGACTTTTGAGAGCCTTTATTAAGTTGGAGCCATGCAGATCACCGGAAGCTTCACCGGCTATAAGATAGTATCGCATAAGAAGTTATTCTAATTTCCAGACACTCTTGAGGCGCTCCATCTCTTCATAATCAGTACTGTCAACCCTGTGAGGAACTATTGATATATAACCGTCATCTACGACATGATGGTCTCCACGGCTGTCTTCATCCAAATCGTTGAAAGTACCTATCATCCAATAATAATCTCTACCCTTTGGATCCACTCTCTTCTCAAACTCTCTCACCCACTGTCCTTTACCCTGATGAGCCACTTTAATTCCCTTTATCTTCTCCATAGGAATATCCGGAAAGTTTATATTCAGATAGTCACCTTCACGAAATCCCCCCTTGTCGGAAAAATACATATCCATAATCTTTCGGGCATAATATACCAGCCCGCTGAAGTCAGGATTCATACTGTGAGTATTGATGGAGAGTCCTATTGACGGCACTCCGTAAATGGTACCTTCAGCAGTCGCTCCCAATGTGCCGGAGTAGACTGAAGCGACAGAGGCATTCGAGCCGTGGTTAATGCCCGAAACAAGGAGATCCGGCATAATTCCTCTCTCCAAAAACATATTCATTGCCATCTTGACGCAATCCACAGGTGTCCCCGTAAAAGTATATACCGCAAGGCTGTGCAGATCGCCTTCAGCTTCCTCTTCCGACACCTTTGTCAGCCGCATTGTCATGTCAAGCGAGATTGAGGCAGACTTCCCCGACTGCGGCTCTTTTGGTGCTACAATCGTAACATTTCCATACTCACGCATTAACTGTGCCGCCACCAAAATCCCTTCGGCGGCATAAGAATCGTCATTTGTGACGATTATTTCCCTGATTTGATTCATGACCGCAAAGATAGTAATTTTACGCATTGTAAAGACATAGAAAACATTCCATTGTGCACAACTATTTTTTTCCTATCTTTGCACGATTTTTGTAGAGTGAAGCGGTTGGATGAAAATAATAAATTGACAATTTGAAGTTAAATTTAATACTAAGTTAAAATGAAAAAAATTAAAGTTGGTATCAATGGGTTCGGCCGTATCGGCCGTTTGGTCTTTAGAGCTGCCCAGACAAGAGATGACATCGTTGTAGTAGGTATTAATGACCTTATCGATGTGGATTACATGGCATACATGTTAAAATACGATACCGTTCACGGCAAATTCAATGGCACTGTAGAGGTTAAAGACGGTAAATTAGTCGTTAACGGCAACGCAATCAGAGTAACAGCAGAGAAAGACCCTGCAAATCTTAAATGGAATGAGGTTGGCGCTGAATATGTCGTTGAATCCACAGGTTTGTTCCTTACAAAAGAAAAAGCTCAGGCTCACATTACTGCCGGTGCTAAAAAAGTCATAATGTCAGCTCCTTCAAAGGATGATACTCCTATGTTCGTATATGGCGTTAACCAAAATAAATACAAAGGTGAGACTATTATATCCAACGCTTCATGCACAACCAACTGTCTGGCTCCTATCGTTAAGGTTTTGAACGACAATTTCGGTATCATCGAAGGTTTGATGACTACAGTTCATGCCACCACAGCTACTCAGAAGACTGTTGACGGTCCTTCAATGAAAGATTGGAGAGGTGGTCGTGCTGCCGCTGCCAACATTATCCCTTCATCAACAGGCGCTGCAAAGGCCGTTGGTAAAGTTATCCCTGAAATGAACGGCAAACTTACCGGTATGTCATTCCGTGTTCCTACAGTTGACGTTTCAGTAGTTGACCTTACCTGCCGTCTTGAGAAGGCTTGTACTTATGAAGATATTAAAGCTGCCATGAAGAAAGCTTCTGAAGGCGAATTGAAAGGTATTCTCGGATATACTGAAGATAAAGTCGTTTCAAGCGATTTCCTTACTGATCCTCGTACATCTATCTTTGATGCGGACGGTGGTATTCAGCTTAACGAACATTTCGTAAAAGTTATCTCTTGGTATGATAACGAATGGGGTTATTCAAACAAACTTCTTGAAATGTTGGTTTACACTGCCAATAAATAATCGTTAACAGGAATAAAATAATAAAAAGAGGGTGGCTAAAAAGTCATCCTCTTTTTCTTTCTCCGAAAATAGAAGAACCTATTCGAACGATAGTTGCTCCTTCTTCAACAGCAAGTTTATAGTCGTGCGACATTCCCATAGAGATTTGGTCAAACTCGCTTAACCCCTCAGCCACACGCTCCTTCATCTGTTCAAAAACCTTGTGTAAAGAATTAAACTCATCTCTTACTCTCTGACTGTCATCAGTAAATGTTGCCATACCCATCACACCACGAAAACGAATATTAGGATAATCTCCTACCTTAAGTGACAATGCCTCTTCAGGGGAAAAACCCTGCTTTGTATCCTCCGATGCAATATGAATTTCTATCAGGCAATCTACCTTTTTACCTAATTTGCCTGCAAAGGCATTAATCTCTCCAAGCAATTTGGCCGAATCTACAGACTCAATCATAGAAGCATAAGGAACCACCATTTTTAATTTATTGCTCTGCAAATGGCCGATAAAGTGCCATTCTATATCAGAAGGAAGCTCGGTAGCCTTAGCCGCAAGCTCTTGAGGTCTATTCTCGCCGAAAAAGCGCTGACCGGCATTGTAAGCAGACAGAATATCCTCAACGGGCATAAATTTGGAAACTGCCACCAACTTTACGGTTGGCGGCAGTTCATTATGTAACTCTTTTATCTGAGATTCAATACTCATTATCTTTTCTGGTTTTTCAACTGCTCTTGCTGAGCCTTATAAGCTGCATCAAGCCGCTGCTGAAATTTTGACTTTTTGGGAGCCTCCTTTGAATTGGCTTTCGCCTGCAACTGAGCGTAAAGTTTCTTTTCATCTACAAACCACTTACTGATAACCCAATTTTGGAGTATCGTAATGATATTGGATAAGAAATAGTAGTAACTCAGACCTGCTGACAAATTGTTGCAGAAGATAACCATAAATATAGGCATAAACCAAAGTTGCATAAACTTCATGCTCTGCTGAGAAGGGTCATTGGATGCTGTCTGACTCAAAGTCATCTTAGAATAGAAAAACATTGAGATGCCCATCAACAGCGCAAAGAGCGATATGTGATCTCCGTACAGTGGAATTTTAAAGCCAAAGTCTAAAATCGAATCATAAGCACTCAAGTCTGTAGCCCACAAAAATCCCTGCTGACGAAGCTCGAATGAGGCAGGAAAGAAACGGAACATAGCCCACAGGATAGGAAGTTGAAGCAGCATAGGCAGGCAACCTCCAAACATACTCACCCCTGCCTTCTTGTAAAGGTCCATGGTGGCCTGTTGCTTTTTCATGGCATCTTCCTGCTTAGGATAACGCGCATTGATCTTCTCAATCTCAGGCTTCAAGACTCTCATCTTCGCTGAAGACATATAAGACTTCATAGTAAGAGGAGATAGTACTAATTTGAGAATCAAAGTCAGGAGCAGGATTATCAAGCCGTAACTTGCTATATATTTGCTGAGCCAGTTAAAGCAAGGAATAATAACGTATCTACTTATTAT
>JAQUYF010000064.1 GCA_028691975.1 Bacteroidales bacterium
AAGATTCTACCATAAAAGCCGTTGTCCTGCGAGTCAATTCCCCTGGTGGAAGTGCTCAGGCTGCAGAGATGATCAACTACCAGCTTGGTCTGCTCAAAGCGGTTAAGCCGGTCATTGCAAGTTATGGTAACTACGCTGCATCCGGAGGATACTGGATTTCCGCAAGAGCAGACAAAATTTTTACCGACAACACAACTATTACAGGCTCAATAGGTGTATTTTCACTCGTTCCGAGTGTGGGAGGCGCACTAAAGAAGACCCTCTCTATCAACAATGTAAGCATTACCAGCAATAAGCATGGTGATGCTATGTCAGGTATGCGAAAAATGACAGAAGAGGAACAAGCCTTCATGCAGAAGGGTGTGGAAAAGGTATATAATGATTTTACGGCGTTGGTGTCCGAAGGAAGAGGATTAAGCATTGAGAAAGTGGATGAGATTGGACAGGGCCGTGTGTGGGCTGGTAGAGATGCTCTTCAGTTGGGTTTAGCAGACACAAAAGGAGGTTTGATTGATGCTCTCGAATATGCGGCAACCTTTATTGAAAAAGACGTTTATCAAATAGTTGAATATCCTGTAATGAAGACTACATACGAAAAGATGATGGAGTCTTTCTCAAAAACGCGTGCGGCTGCAGAGATGATAAGCGACCCTGTGCTGCTGCTTGAAAAGGCATACAGCGGCTTGAAAGAAGAGACGAACATAACGAA
This sequence comes from Bacteroidales bacterium, assembly GCA_028691975.1. GTDB lineage: Bacteria > Bacteroidota > Bacteroidia > Bacteroidales > UBA932 > Cacconaster. The sequence goes on from JAQUYF010000064.1 coordinate 710, forward strand.
TTATGCCCGTCTTCCTTATATCTACGATATTAAATAATCCCTATTTTAGGGATATTGAGATGATTTGCTTGGTGACCGCTGTTATTTTATAGCGGTCATCAATTCTTTTACCGACAACGCAGACGATCTGCTCTTCTCCTTTTTTGTCGATTGTAGTGACAACTATCTGCTGTTGCTTCTGCTTGATATCCAACTTAAGATCTGTAAAGAAATCACTCAACTTCTTATAACCTATCATACCGAGGGGCCTGAACTTATCTGCAGGCTTCCATTTTCTGCATTTCAACGGAAAGGTGACTTTCTTTCCGTCAACGTAGAGAGTACCATCGGCAGAGGCTCGCTTAGGATTGAAATTGGCAGGCTTTGCGAAAACGGAGATCTTTACCTCAGGTACTGCCTCTTCATCGGCGGCAGGATAGACCTTGAGATACTCTCTGTCTCTGACAAGAATGTACTCCTCCGAATTAAACGTCTTGCCACTCTGACTGTTAAGAGCCTGATCTATCTGAGAGATCTGCGTATCGTTGAATCCGTAATCACACAAAATGCGATAGAGCCAGTACCCCCTAAATTTTTCTTTCTTAAGAGCCTCTATGTCAATAAGCAGAACCCCATTTTCTACTTTGTAGAGAATATTCTCCCGCAACTTATACTGCTCTTCCATGATATCCTCCACCTCTCCGAAACGGCGCATCTCAGTATTGACGGTCGCCAAAAAAGAGGGATTGATGGCAGCAAAATAGGGAAAGACTTGATTCCTTACTTTGTTGCGCATATAGTGCGACTCGCTGTTGGTACGATCCTCACGATATTGAATATTCTTTTCTTCGACGAACGAAGCAATCTGTGCTCTTGTAAATGAAAGTAAAGGTCTTATTATCATTCCATTTGTCTCTCTAATACCGGAAAGTCCCCGAAGACCCGTACCTCTGAGCACGTTCAGAAAAAGAGTTTCGACACTATCGTTAAGATTGTGAGCCACAGACAGATAATCGATGGAATGCTTCTCCATCAGCATAAAAAACCACGAATAACGCAACTCTCGCGCCGCCATCTGGGTTGAAATAGAGTTGTAATCCGCATACTGGTGAGTGTCAAATTTATTGGAGAAGAACTCAATCCCGTTATCATTGCACCATTCCCCGACAAGAGCCTCATCACCGTCACTCTCCTCCCCTCTCAATGAAAAATTGACATGAGCTACGGAAAATTTTATTTTCACACTTGTGTGGAGATAAAGATAGGCCATGCACATCGAGTCAATCCCGCCGCTGACAGCCAAAAGTACGCTCGGTATCTCATCTGAAGCCGGTAGCAGCCTCGAAAGTTCCTTATCAAACGTTTCCTGCATTATTTCTTTTTATCTCCGAATGAGTATGAAAAGCCAAGGCTGAACAACTCTTTAAACTGCACACCCGGCACCTTGATAGTATTGCCATCCTCATCATAGATGATGTTGCCCCTCTTATCCGTCTTATCTAAAAATTTAATAGCATCATCGTATATCAGATTGGTCTTGAGTGAAGCCGTAAAAGACTTGGTGATCTTTGCGTCCACACTGAAATCCCAATAAACTTTAATATTCAAAGGATGGTCCAGATAGTCTGAGAAGAGCGTCAGTGCAGACACCACTTTAAAATTGTCAACTTGAATCTTGCCATCCACTTTCACTTGAGCTCCAAGCTCAAACTTACAGAACTGATCGGCGAGATTGCCATACTTCACACGCAACGACTCTTCTTTTACCATTACAACTTTACCCGTGAGAGGAGCAAAGTTGATTGAGAGGTTTTTCTTCGGCTTGTAATCTACACCGAGACCCAGTGATACGTAGGCCGGAGCAAAAAAGTCCGAAACCATTACGTTTTTCTCATAACCTTTGGTAAACTGTGTTCTGGTATTGAAGACAGCAGAGAAATAGAGGCTTTCGACAGCCTGATAGCCGAACTTGCTATCTATAATCAGTCGATCATCACTCTTTTTATATCCGTCTTCAAATGACTGAATGAACCCGTATCCCACTTGCAACTGATTGTCCCAAATATACTTCCCTTTCTTATAATTAAAAAAGGTATTAAGATAAGTATTTAAAGCAATTGATCCGTATCCTCCGGCAGCCCAATTGGTCAGCGATATCTGAGAAAACCCTATCTGTGTAGTAAGTCCCTTGCTCCAGTAAACAGGCTTGGCAATAGCCGCCGAGTCCGGTTTCGGAGCAGGTGCGGGGGCTTGATCTTGAGCAAACCCGACTGTCACTGACAAAAGCAGCAACAGACACAACATCAAACGCTTCATAATTCTTTTATTTTATTAGTATGATCTTGCAAAAATCACTCTTCTGTGAGAAGGCTTACCTGAATATATGCACTTGCCCTCCTCCTCACACACAAAGGTGTCTGACGGAATACAACGAATAGTAGCTTTTGTCTCCTCCTGTATCTTTGCTTCAGTCTCTGCCGTGCCATCCCAGTGACAAAGCAAGAAACCGCCTTCTTCTATCTTCTGCTTAAACTCTTCCCATGTATCTACCTTAAAGGTATTGGCCTGCCTGAACTCAAATGCCTTATCATATATATTCTTCTGAATGACATCCATCAACTCTTTCAGATATGCGGCAAGACCTGTCCATGAGACATCTTCCTTAGTCATTGTATCCCTGCGTGCCAACTCTACAACACCCTTTTCCAGATCTCTTGCTCCAATGGCAAGCCTAACCGGAACACCTTTCAATTCCCATTCAGCAAATTTGAAGCCGGGTCTAAGGTTGTCCCTGTCATCAATTTTTACTGACAATCCGACAGCTTCCATCTCTTTTTTCAATGCCTCCATAGTCTCCAATATATGAGCTCTTTCTTCGTCCGTTTTAAAAATAGGAACCATAACAACTTGTATAGGAGCCAATTTAGGCGGGAGTACCAAACCATTGTTATCGCTGTGAGCCATGATAAGCGCTCCCATCAGACGGGTAGAAACGCCCCATGATGTAGCCCAGACATAATCCAATTTTCCCTCTTTATTTGCATACTGCACACCAAATGCCTTGGCAAAATTTTGACCGAGGAAGTGAGATGTACCTGCCTGCAAAGCCTTACCATCCTGCATGAGAGCCTCAATACACAAAGTATCCAAAGCTCCTGCAAAACGTTCCGATTCGGACTTATGTCCTACTACAACCGGCATTGACATATATTCGCGTGCAAATTTTGCATATACATCCACCATTCTCTGAGCCTCCTGTATTGCCTCCTGACTCGTAGCATGAGCAGTATGACCTTCCTGCCACAAAAATTCGGCAGTACGAAGAAACAGCCTGGTACGCATCTCCCACCTGACGACATTTGCCCACTGATTAATCAGAATAGGAAGATCTCTGTATGATTTGATCCAATTCTTATAGGTATTCCAAATGATTGTCTCGGATGTAGGTCTGACAATCAACTCCTCCTCCAACTTTGCATCAGGATCCACCACAACTCCTCCACCGTCAGGGTCCACTTTCAATCTGTGGTGAGTAACCACTGCGCACTCCTTTGCAAATCCCTCAACATGCTCTGCTTCTTTACTTAAAAAAGACTTGGGAATGAAGAGAGGGAAATAGGCATTCTGGTGTCCTGTCTCCTTAAACATTATGTCAAGTTGTGCATGCATTTTCTCCCAAATGGCATAACCGTAAGGCTTGATGACCATACACCCGCGTACGGCCGAATTTTCAGCTAAGTCTGCCTTAACCACTAAGTTATTGTACCATTGGGAATAGTTCTCCTCTTTGTTTGTTACCTCTTTTGCCATTTTATTATTGTATTTGGTATAAAAATTGATATATTTGCTAATAAATTAACGTGCAAAAGTACAAAAAATTATACACAGGAGGTAAAAATGAAACACAAAGTCTTATATCTGCTTTTGGTTGTGGGACCGGTGCTGTTAAGTTCTTGTGGTACCACAAGTTATTATTCATCTTCAATGTATGAAGATGGGATTTATTACAGAGGCACTCCCGAGAAGCGGGCCGCTATGGTTCAGGCTAATCGAGAGATGTATGAATACGACAATCAAGTCGCTGATAATGAGTATATTATAGTCGATAAAGATGGTAATACATACGTATTGGAAGAAGATGGCGAGTCTTATGAATCTCGTCTCAGAAAGTTCGACAATCCGACGTATGATTTCTACATCGATTACGGAGGATGGGCTTCTCCATGGTACAATCCATGGTGGGGTTCATACAGGTATCCTTACTACGGATATGCTTACAACTCATGGTATTACGGCTGGGGAAGTCCATGGTACTCAAGTTGGTACAATCCATGGTACGGCAGCTACTACGGTTGGGGAGGTTATTATGGTTGGGGAGGCTACTACGGTTGGTATGACCCATGGTATTACGGACCCGGCTGGTATCCTGGTGGCTGGGGCCCTGGACACGGAGGCTCACACGTTGACGGTCGAGATTATGTCTATGGAAGGCGTAACGAAGGCCAGGGATCCGCATATCAGAGAACAGGCGGGAGCTCTTACACTGACCTGAATCGCAACGGCACTACCATCTACACCACAAGAAGAGCATCCGCTACTTCTTCGGCTAACAATGGCTCAACCTATCGCCGTACAAATTCTTCAGCTAACGGCAGCACTTCAAATGTGGGGACCTCTTCCACAAGGAGGAACTCCTCTGCAACTTCAACAAGAAGTACAAGCTACGGCAATGAAAATCGCAGTAATAACAGTTCAAGCAGCTACAGCAGAACCAATACCAACTCAAGCACAAGCAACAGCGGCAGCTACAGCAGAAGCAGCGGAAGCGGATATTCCAGCGGTGGGTATTCAGGCGGCGGATATTCCGGCGGTGGAGGCAGTACCAGTCGTAGCGGAGGCGGTGGAGGCACCGGCGGCAGAAGATAGCTGAATGCTACTATTTAAGGTATTAATTATTAATTAGATTAAAATGAGACTAAATAAATTATTTCTGTTAACATTGTTTACAGTGGTGTCCGTAAGTGCATTTGCACAAGGTGCTGCCGACGCTTTAACATTTTCCCGGAACCAATATGAGGGAACAGCTCGCACAATGGCAATGGGTAATGCTTTCACCGCACTGGGCGGAGATATCGGAGCTCTTTCCATCAACCCAGCAAGCAGCGGTGTCTTCAGGTATTCGCAGTTCACATTATCTCCGTCAATCATTTCAAGTACCGGCATTACGGACTATTTGGGACAGACTACACGCGACACAAAAAGCTCATTGGCAGTATCCAACTTTGGCTTTGTCGGGACCTTTGACACGGGCAACTATAGTGGTCTCCTTAATTGGAATATCGGAATTGCATACAACAGGACCAATTCTTTCAACTCTATTATGCGCGCCGGAGGAAGGACATCTGAATCGAGTGCCTTAGCATCCATGGCTTCAGGCTTAACGGGTATCAATTCAGCCGATCTGGAAGAAGACGATCAATATAATCCATACAACAACTCAGCCCTCTCATGGCGCGAGATTCTTGGATGGAATACATATTTGCTGGCCAATATTCCGGGCACAAGTGATGCATACTATGCTTCTACTGAAAATATGGATGGCAGCGGAAATATCTATGTAGGCGGAGAGTTGCAGCAGGACTTCTATAAGAAAGTCACAGGCGGATCACATGAATTTACGCTCAACTTCGGCGGCAATGTATCCGATATATTCTATTTCGGTGCAAACCTCAATCTTACAAGTATCTCCTACAAGGTAGACGAATACTACAATGAGACAGCAATGTATCCGAATGATTTCCAGGATGGATTTAAAAATTATCAGTCAAGCTACTGGCAGACCACATCAGGAGCCGGGGTTAACATGAAATTCGGCGTTATCCTTACTCCTTTCGGAGGTTTCAGACTCGGAGCCACATTAACAACACCGACATGGTATTCAATGACTGACAGTTGGCAAATGGGAATGAGTTCTCAGTTTACCAATGGCAACGGTTATGACAAGAACTCTCCTACCGGAGTTTATGAGTATCAAATTGTCTCTCCAATGCGGGCAAGTATCGGTGCTGCATATACTTTCGGATCGATTGGCGTGATCAGTGCCGACTACGAATTCGTCGATTATTCAACCATTAAAATGCGGGACAATCAAGGTAGAAGTTCCGAGTTTGCAAGCGACAAAAATTATATCAAATCCAACTACGGAATATCAAATATATTCAGAATAGGTGCCGAAGTTCGTCCGATCTCATGTCTGTCTCTTCGCGGAGGATACAACTATTATGGAACTCCTGGTGATAACTACCCTGACATCAGGTATATTACGGCAGGTTTTGGATTCAGACTCGGCAGCAAGACCACATTGGATTTTGCATATCAGAAAAGATTGACCACAAAAGAAGATTTTATTCTTTACAACGACTACGAAATATCTGCACCGACCGGGACATTGTCCAGCCGTGGCAGCAAGTGGGTACTCACATTCGGTCTAAAATTTTAAAGAATAAAGGAGATAGCATTGGGGCCTTCATTAGACAGAAGGTCCAATATGGAAAGATTGGGTATAAACCCAAATTTATTAGAGAAGACCTGATAGTAGGTCTTCTCTTTTTTGTATATTTTCAAGAGATTGTCACCTTTGTATTTAGGCTGTATACTGTTTCGATAATCACCCTCCGGATAATCGACTCTGAATGACTGAGTAAAATCGAGACAGGAAGAAAGACCTGCAAGCTCCAGTGCTTTTTGCAGCAATTTAAGGTTAAGATCAAACAGAAAAGTTTCTTTTTTATCCATAATGGAGAAAAAATCATCCATATAATATTCAAAAAATGGGGATGAATTATAGGCAGAAACAATGGCACGTTGATGCTGGATAAGCCATGCTTCACTATAATCTATCTTGATATCGCGAATCGGCACTTTGTGTGTACCGTCTCTCAAAACAGGTATCATCAATGACTCCATTCCGCCTGTGGAATAGATACGACACCGACTACGGTATGATTGCTTCTGATAACATTCACACTGTTCAATCAGCACTTTATTGCTTCCGGCTATTGCGACGAAATATTCTATTGGAGGAAAATAGGCGGTCGTAAGAACAACCTGCTCCATTTTACACATTATTGGTACGTTTAACAATACCCCTTTTAGATGCCAGCACGAAATTGAGAATAGTTTTTTTGTGCTCCGACTCGGGGAATTCGGCGGCTATCCTGGCACACGCTTCAGTGACATTCAGGTCACCATTGTATATAATGTCATATATCTCACGCATCTCCTCAATCTGAGCACTGGTAAAACCACGCCTGCGAAGCCCTACTACGTTGACGCCCTCATAAGAAATTGGATCTCTTGCCACGAGTGAATATGGAGGAACATCTTTTGAGACAGGACACGTCCCACCAACCATCGCGTGAGCACCGATATGAGTGAATTGGTGCACCTTTGCTCCTCCTCCCAGTATTGCCCAATCATCAATGTCCACCTCACCGGCAAGCCCCACATATCCGGATAAAATGCAATGATTCGCTACCCGACAGTCATGAGCTATATGTACGTATGACATAATCAAACAGTTATCTCCGACCTTTGTGAGAAATTTTCCACTTGCACCGGTCCCCCTGTTTACCGTGACAAACTCCCTGATCGTAGTATTGTCACCTATCTCTACATAGGATACTTCGCCGTCAAACTTGAGATCCTGAGGTATACCGCCCAACACGGCTCCGGGAAACACCTTACTGTTCTTACCTATTTTCACATAATCAAAAATAGTAACGTGGGGGCCTATCCGGCACCCCTCACCTATTTCAACATGTTCAGATATATAGCAGAAAGGCCCTATTTGGACATCGTCGGCAATTTTAGCATTGGGATGTATATAAGATAAAGTATTGTCAGTCATATATTTATTTTAATTGATAGATTAGCGCCTGTACGGCTTTAGTATTAATTGAGTGTCCTGATTTTTTAGCGACGATTTTACCCCTCAAAGGTAATCCTAATAATGCAAAATCCCCTATAATATCGAGCAATTTGTGCCTTGCACATTCATTCGAAAAGTGAAGTTGTACATTGGAGAGATATCCCTGAGTAACTTTCAGATCTCCTGCATTGAAAAGCAGTCGCATTTTGTCAAGAGTTTCCTGAGGTACAGGATGTTCCACGATGACTATTGCATTGTCCAAATCTCCACCCTTAATCAAATTGTGGCTTAATAACGGCTCCAATTCATGAAAAAAGCAAAAAGTACGATTAGGGGCAATCTCTTTCGCATAGTCCATACCATCGTGATAATCAGCATATTGAACTCCCAACACTTTGGAGTTATAATCCACCTCTACTTCGATTTCCAACCGATCGGAAGGTGTAACGACTATCTCGGCTCCACTCTTCTCGTCTTTGTAAGAAAAAGGCTTTGTCACTGTAAAATATTTACGCTCTACTCTTTGGTCCTGCAAGCCGTCTTCAGTAATATCATCAGCATAAGGCTTGGCACTACCGTCAAGAATTGGTAATTCAGAGGCATTCAACTGTACAAGAGCATTATCTACACCCATACCATAGAGTGCTGAAAGCAGATGTTCAGTGGCACCCACCTCCACTCCATTTTTTGCCAAAACTGTACTTCTGGATGTATGAGACACATTTTCAACTTTAGCCTCCACAAAACTGTCTCCATTGAGATCAATCCTCTGAAATACTATTCCGTTATTTTCCGGAGCCGGCAGAAGAGTCATTTCAACCGGCTGTCCGGTATGAAGGCCATTCCCCTTGTATGTATAAGAGCGTTTTAAAGTGTGTTGATTCATTATTTCTTTTTTCCTTGAGATTTAAATGCAGCGTAGGCACGCATATATTCGTGATAATCGAAAGCAATTGTTCCCATCAGTGTCTTCCCTTCTTCCTTTACATTTCCGCGAACGCCGCTCTGCGCAGCAAGAGAGGTATGGTCTGCAACAGTAATATGTCCTACTACACCGCACTGGCCGCCAAACAGGCAGTTTTTGCCGATTTTGGCCGAACCTGCAATTCCTGTCATTGCCGCCATTACCGTATTATCGCCAACTTCGACATTATGCGCGACCTGGCACTGAGCATCAATTTTTACACCCTTGTGTACTACAGTGGAACCCATCGTAGCCCTTGCTACAGTTGTATTTGCACCGATCTCCACATCATCCTCAAGAATCACATTGCCGGTCTGAGGAATCTTCTTATATGAGCCATCCTCTCTTGGCGCAAAGCCAAAGCCATCCATTCCGATAACGCAGTTAGGCTGGAGTATACATCCATTGCCAATCTGAGTATCATTCATAACTCTGACTCCCGGATAGATGGTGACATTAGAGCCAACCTTCACATTATTGCCGATATATACTTGAGAATAGATATAGCAGTTATTACCTATCTGTGACTTTTTCCCTATGGAAACATGCTTCTCTATATGAGTTCCTTTTCCTATTTTAGTTGAAAAAGGGTGACAGACAAAAAGCCTGTTGCCACGATTACGCCCTCTTTTGAGAGAACTGAAATATTCAAGAACTGTAGCGATAGCCTGATAAGAATCGTCAACCCTTATCATAGTGGCCGACACGGCTTGCGATGGCACAAAAGTCTTGTTGACCAAAATAACGCTTGCCTTACTCTCATATACATATTTTTCATATTTGGGATTTGCAAAAAAGCAGATATTCCCACTTCTTCCCTGCTCAATTTTTGCCGGTGAAGAAACCTTAACTTGGGGATTCCCAACAATTTCTCCACCGAGATGATCGGCTATTGCCTGTGCTGATACTTCCATTATTTATTAGATACTTTTGAATTTCGGATACAAAGAAAGTTACTTTTTTGCAATAATTGCTTCTCCTTTCATAAAATATGCCAATATTGTATAGTATGCCTATTTATTTGGACAGTTTTTTCCTAAAGTTTAATTGGGAAATGCCTGTTAGTCAGAAACATTTTTGCAAAGTTACACATCTAATTTTAATTTCAATATTTTTCCACTTTTAATTACGCTGCTCTGGAATAAATTAATGAAGGCGT
>JAQUYF010000065.1 GCA_028691975.1 Bacteroidales bacterium
GCCTCTTCAATACGAAGCTTTGGAATGCCTGTCTCAATAGCCTTGGCCATACCTCCAAGCTTCTCTACCTCCTGAATGTGATTCCATGCTGCATCCGCCAACTCTTTGGTAAGGTATTCAACGTAATATGAACCGGCCCACGGGTCGATAGAACGGCATACATTTGTCTCTTCCTGTATATAAATCTGAGTATTACGGGCAATACGCGCTGAGAAATCGGTAGGAAGTGCAATCGCTTCATCCAACGCATTTGTATGCAATGACTGAGTATGTCCCAAAGCGGCACCCATAGCTTCAATACAGGTTCTTGCAACATTGTTAAACGGATCCTGCTCCGTAAGTGACCATCCCGAAGTCTGACAGTGAGTTCTCAGAGAGAGAGACTTAGGATTCTTAGGATGGAACTGGTTTACAAGTTTTGCCCAAATCATACGTGCAGCACGCATCTTGGCTATTTCCATGAAGTGGTTCATGCCAATACCCCAGAAGAAAGAGAGACGTGGGGCAAAAGCGTCTACATCAATACCGGCTTTGATACCTGTCCGCAAGTATTCAAGACCGTCGGCAAGAGTATAGGCCATCTCAATATCATTGGTAGCACCGGCCTCTTGAATATGGTAGCCTGAAATGGAAATAGAGTTGAACTTAGGCATATTTTTAGACGTATAAGCAAAAATATCGCCTATAATTCGCATCGAAAACTCAGGAGGGTAGATATATGTGTTTCGAACCATAAACTCCTTTAAAATGTCATTTTGGATGGTTCCCTGCATCTCTTCCAACTTTGCTCCCTGTTCCAAACCGGCTACAATGTAGAAAGCAAGGATAGGCAGCACGGCACCATTCATTGTCATGGAAACGGACATCTTGTTTAGAGGTATCTGGTCGAAAAGGACCTTCATATCTTCAACGGAACAGATACTTACGCCTGCCTTACCGACATCTCCGACAACTCTCGGATGATCTGCATCGTATCCGCGGTGAGTAGCAAGGTCAAATGCAACTGAAAGGCCTTTCTGACCTGCTGCAAGATTTCTGCGGTAAAAAGCGTTGGACTCTTCAGCAGTAGAAAATCCGGCATACTGACGAATTGTCCACGGCTTCTGAACATACATTGTTGAATACGGACCGCGCAGGAAAGGAGCTATGCCGGCGGCATAATTCAAATGTTCCATCCCCTCAAGATCTGCGGCTGTGTAAATATGCTTTACATCTATCTTTTCCGGCGTCTTCCATACAGAATTATCTACCTGACATTTACAATTTGCAGGAGCGGTACCGGTATATTTTAAATCTTTAAAATTTGGTCTCATGATCGTCGGTTTTTACAGTTCTTTAATACCAAGCATTTTCTGATACTCTTTTAAGGTATCAAGAACATTGCATTTAACATGAATAAAATTGGTAACTCCCCTGGCCTCAAGTGCTGCCCTGCACTCAGGGTCACCAGCTACTACCAATATTGCCTTCCCGTGCAGAAGTTCGGCTATCTTTGGAACAGCCTCAAGATATTCGTCATCCGAAGAGCAGGCTACTACTATCTCAGCCTTGGCTTTCAAAGCTGCTTCAACTCCATCTTCAATGGTAGCAAAGCGATTGTTATCAACTACTTTTATACCTGCTACCGCAAAGAAATTGGATGAGAACTGCGCTCTGGCACGGCACATGGCCAAATTGCCGAATGTGAGCATAAAGGCCTGAGGATCTTTGCCACTTCTGTCAGTTGCCAGACGAAGTGCCTCGAATGCTTCCGACCCACGATAAGGCTTCAAAGGCTCGGCAATCTTTTCTGCACCGCAGAAAACAGGACAACCCATTTTCATACCCATCAGGGTAGGTATGTCTCTTGAGACAATATCTTTAGTTATGCATTTTTCAGCCTTTTCAAGAAAATTAGGGAACTGATTAACGCCAAGTAAAGTATCTCTTCTTGTCGCGATATTTTTATCTCTTTTGTCGGAAATGACTTTAATCTCAGCCTGAACGAAGCCATCTTTAAATTCGGCAACATATCCACCCCCCTCTTCTACTTTCTTAAAGAGCTCCCATGCCGAATTTGCAATTGAATTGGTGAGATTCTCAATATAATATGAACCTGCCGCCGGATCGACAACCTTGTCAAAATGAGACTCTTCCTTTAGGAGATTCTGCACATTGCGGGCAATCCTGTTGGAGAAATCGGTCGGTACGCGAAATGCAAAGTCAAATGGCACAACCTCTAAATAATCAACACCTGCAATCGAGGCACTCATAGCTTCAGTGGTTGCACGGAGCATATTTACGTATGCATCATACACGGTCTGATTCCATTCACTTGTTGTAGCAATAATCTTCATTTTCTCTGCACAGTTGGACTCTGTGCCATAGCTGTCAACTATATTGGCCCAAAGCAGACGGCCTGCACGGAACTTGGCAATTTCCATGAAATAATTGCTGCCTACGGCAAATGAGAATATCATTCTCTTTGCAATCTCTTTAACGGATACGCCCAATTCTGTAAGATGTGAAAGATATTCACTTCCCTGCGCAAGGGCAAAAGCCAACTCCTGTACTGATGAAGCTCCTGCCGAATTAAATATAAATGCATCTATACTGATTACACGAATATTCTTATACTCTGCGACTGCCTTAACGCAGTCTGCAAGAAGTGCAAATGCCTTATCTCCACAGAAATAGCCGTATGAAGTAAGAGCCCTCAGCGGACTGTAATCAAAGTTGGCCCGTACAGCCTCTTTATCGATTCCTGTCGAGTCAAGATATTTAACGAAATTTTTGAGAGAATCGGATGTCTTGAGAGTGCATCCAAGGAAAAAAACAGGCACTTTGACAAGATCTATTCCTTCAAGCAAAGCAGCATAATCACTTTCACTCTGGATCTTTGTATCGTCAATATAAAAGCCCAATGACTCAACCCCTTTGGTTAAAAGCAGTTTTGCCTCTTTATTGGCTTTTTCAAAATTGCCGTCACAACAGCAAATACCCTGATGTATAAACCAGTTGTTGGTCTCCCCCGTACCCCTGACAAAAGGGAATACACCCGGCTCTTGCCCCATGTACTTAAGATTCTTCAGATCTTCCGCACGATAGTAGGGACGAACACTGAAACCCTCCAAGGTCTTCCAAACGAGCTTTTTCTCGTAATCGGCACCTTTTAAGTCTTTTGTTATTACCTCTTCCCACTGTTCTGTAGAAACTGGAGGAAACTCGGTAAAAAGTTTGTTTGCCATATAATCTATAGTATTTATATTATTATGATTGATTGCGCTCACTCAATATCTTGCAAAAGTAGCTCTTTCCTCCGGTAAAAACAAAAAAAAGAGGATGGCCTAAGGCCACCCTCTCCCTACATAAAATAATCAGCAATTACTGATTGTTGATATTTGGATCAATCAGGTCATTAGCGTCAATTTCTTCCTGAGGGATAGCCAATTTCCAAAGGATATCACCTGCAGGTACTTCCATGGTGTAGCAAACAGCTGCGTTCTGGTTAGTGCCGTTTCTGTTAAGATCTTTGTTCAATCTCTTAAGGTCAAGGAATCGGAAACCTTCGCCCCAAAGCTCAATTCTTCTGTAAGTATAAATTTCTTCAAGAAGAGTTGCACCTGTCGAAGTACTCTTAGTATAGCCCGTATCCCTTGTAGTGTTCAAAGTGTAAAGATAGTTTTGAGCTGTAGCTGCATCATTAAGATTAGCACAAGCCTCGGCAGCAATCAAATACATTTCTCCCAATCTCATAAAGTTGGCATCTGCCACTGAACTTGAATAGTCTGCGACAGCAAACTTCTTGTTCATATATGGATATTTCTTATATGAAGAAGTCGGCATTGTATATGCTTTTCCTGTCGGATCAAACAAACCTTTACGAACGTCTGTTGCCGGGATTTTGTCATAAAGTACATTATTGATACACTTAGGACATCCACGGATATTTGAAGAGTTGAAGTTCCATGACATATAGGCCATATAACCGTAGAAATACAATGTCTGGTCAGGAATCATCTCAAAACCCCACATCCATTCAGGATTGTCTGCATTGTTGAATCCCTGAGTATATTGTGTTCTGCTCATCAAAGTTGCATCGGTAGTACTGATAGCCATTTCAGCATATTTCTTTGCATTTGCCCAGTCCTGCATAGCCAAAGCCACACGTGCTCTAAGTCCCATAACGGTAGCAGCCTTAAAGTGAGATTTAGAGGAAAAATTAATGTAGCTGTTTGACGGATTGTTCAAAAGCGAAATAGACTGTTCAAGGTCAGCGCAAATCTGTGCATAGATATTGGCAACTGACTCAAGCGGCTTTTTAACCTCAACGGTATTAACCACCAACGGCACTGCAAGAGAAGAGTTTGATGAAGATGCATCATATCTGTCACCATACAACTGTACTAACCAGAAATATGCCATACCTCTGTATGCCAAAGCCTGGCCTTTAATCATCTCTTTCTGCAATTCAGGACCTTGAGCAGCATCAACGTTGTCAATAATCATGTTGGCATTTGACACCCACAAGTAGCTGATTCTGAACGGAAAGGCAGAAAGCCATCCGTTTGCGTTTCTGTTGGACGTCCATCTTACCTCACCGGTATTTGTCCACCATCCGTTACCTGCGGTAGGGAAAACCAAGTCTTCTCCGAGGCAATCCATTGCAATTTGGAATGAAGGATATCCACCTATATTTTGTCTTGAGTAGTATTGTCTTACCATTGATTTGTGAATACCGTTTACAGCGGCAAATGCATTATCAGTGGTCGTGAAGATAAAACTCTGGTCATACGAAGACGTAGGAGATGTTTCGAGGAAATCTGCACTACATGAGACCAAACTTATTACTAAAGCAAGACCTGCTAATATTTTAACAATATTTTTCATTTCTTATATCTCCTTTATTTAGAATTGAACATTTAAACCGAAAGTATAGATGCGGGCAGGTGAATAGACATTAGACTGCGTACCTGCAAATGAATATTGAGGGTCCATACCTTTACGTGCAGTGAATGAATGTATGTTTTCACCGCTGGCATAAATCCTTATACCTGCCAAATCAATCTTCTCAACCCAACGCTTAGGCAGGTTGTAAGCCAATGAAATGTTCTTGATTGCAAGATAAGAAGCATTTGTCAACCATCTGCTTGAACCTGTGTTTTGATAAGCATTTCTACCAACGTCAACACGAGGAACAGTTGTGATATCGCCAGGGTTTTGCCACCTGTTGAGAATATCAACGTGCAAAGCGGAACCATAGCCCGAATAAGACATCAAAGAGCCGTATGAGGAATCATAAACCAATCCACCAAGCTGATATGTCAATAGGAATGACAAGTCAAATCCTTTGTAAGTCAAAGTATTGAGTAATGAGCCATATACCTTTGGAATTGATGTGCCGACATAGTAATACGAAGCCTTGGTATAATCATCTGTAGTCTCCTTGGAAGTCACGTTACCTTCTTCGTCCAAAATGTCTTTATAATAGAGTGAGTTACCTGTTTCAGAATCTACTCCTGCCCAATCTCTCAACCAGAAATCGTACATTGAGTGTCCAACCATATATTTCTTGGTGCCGCTGATAATCTCTTCCTGAGGAAGTTTGGTAATCTCGTTCTTCAAGTGAGAAAGGTTTAAAGTCATATTCCAGTTGAAATCCTTCTTGCGAATGATATCACCCGATAACTGCACCTCAATACCTCTGTTGTACATAGTACCGATATTTTGCCACTGACTCAACACACCTGAAGAGCTTGGAAGAGGTACCTGGAACAACAAATTGTCTGAAATTCTGTGGAAAAATTCAAATTGACCGGTAATTCTGTTATTGAAAACACCGAATTCGAGAGCAACGTCAAAACTCATGTTTTTCTCCCACTTCAGTTCAGTATTACCTGCCTGAGTACTCTGGATGAAACCTGATTCATTTGCATTGTTTAAAATACCGTAAAGAGACTGCCATGAGTACCAAGAGTCTGTACCGTCATTACCTACTGAACCGTAAGATGCACGAAGCTTCAGAGCTGAAAGCCATTGAGTACCTGCAAGGAAAGCTTCCTGATCAATTCTCCATGACCCGCCTACAGACCAGAAGTTACCCCAGCGGGCATCTTTGTAAAATCTTGAGGTAGCATCTCTTCTGAATGAAGCTGACAAATAGTACTTGTGACTGTAGTTATAGTTTGCACGAGCAATGTAACCCTCAGTCCTGTACTGATTGGTATATGAAGTCAAGCTGTTGATAGTGGTGAAGTTGACCAACTCAGTATTGCCTTCTGCAACAATCCCCTGTTTCATTCCATATACATACTTATAGTCATTTTTATAACTTTCATGACCGACCAAAAAGTCAAAATTGTGATTGTTTATTGAATTGGTATAAGTCAGCAACTGGTTGAAGTTGAAAGTATCATAACGATAATTTGTAATTCTTGAACGACCTGCCGGAGAACCGTCTCCTACACGAGGGTTGTCATAACCTGAATTAAGATAATTTCTAAAGTCATAGCCTCCATTGACAGAGAGTTTTAATCCCTTGAAGAAAGTAATATCAACGTATGCTCTGGTATTAAGAATATTTCTCTTGTAAAGGTTGTCATTCCACAAAGTCTCTGCAATTACGTGACGGCCCGGGTGAGCACTGCCACCTCTGTTGGTCCATTCGTATTGCTTCTCTCCGTTTGCGTCAAGCAGATAATTACCACTCTCATCGTGTTGGTAGATAGGATAGATAGGGCCTATGGTCCTTGAAAAGAAGAATGGGTTGACATAACCGGTACTGCTATCATCATTAGCGATATTGGAGTTGGCCATTGTGCCTGAAAGGTTGATACCTGCTTTCAGCCATTTTTTAGGAGTGACATTTATGTTCAATCGAGCATTAGCCCTCTCCATATACGACTTGATAGAGTAACCTTCTTCATTCAAATAACTGAGTGACATATAGTAGTCAGCTTTATCGGTAGCACCGCCGGCATTAACGGAATACTCCTGTTTGTAACCCGTACGGGCAATAGCTTTCGACCAGTCCAAATCGTCGGTGTAAAGCAGTTTGGCAGAAGAATTCAACTTTCCGTCAGTTCCGACTACCTGTCCGTCTGCAACATTGAATGGGTTGTTTCCCAGCTGAGTCATAATGTTGGCTGAAGCGGCAGCATTAGCTGTTTCACGAGTATATGTAGACCCTGAAGCGGAAAGATAAGAGTTACGCAAACCTTCCCATTCCATCGGAACATACTGGTATGCATCCAACCTGTCATATTCCTGAATACCTCTTACACTGACACCTTGATTAACTTTCACATTGAAAGTAATCTTCTCGCTACGTCCCTTTTTGGTAGTAACCAGCACAACACCATTGGCAGCGCGGCTACCGTAAAGAGCAGAAGAAGCAGCATCCTTCAAAATAGTAATGTTTTCAATATCATCAGAGTTGATGTTTGAAATAGCATCATAAGGAACACCGTCAACCACATAAAGAGGTGAATTTGATGCATTGATAGAACCGAAACCACGGATACGGATACCTCCGGATGAACCAGGCTGACCAGATGCAGAAGTAAACTGCACACCTGCAGAGATACCTTCCAAAGCATTGGTAACATTGGTTAGAGGTCTGTTTTCCAGTTTTTTGCTTTCCAAAGCAACGGCAGAACCGGTAAAGTCCTTTTTAGAAACGGTACCGTAAGCCACAAAAACAACTTCTTCAAGTTGTTGGGTATCGAATTCCAAATCGGCATTAACGACAATTCGGCCATTGATGGCAACTTCTGCAGTCTTGTAACCCACAAAACTGAAAACAAGTGTGCCGTTAGAAGGAGCAGTGATTGTGTACTGTCCGTTAGCGTCGGTAGAAGTTCCAATCATAGTCCCTTTTACCTGAACAGATGCAAATGCAACAGGCTCTCCGGTACTCCTGTCAGCAACAGAACCTTTTACAGCTATGTTCTGAGCAAAGGCCATCGAAGAAACTGCTACAGCAACGAGGCATAAAAACAATTTAATCTTTCTCATAGAAAAAGTTTTATTAGATTAGTAAAAAATAGTATAATTTCAAGATTGTTGTCTTGAGATAGTGCTATGGGTGTATGTAAAAATAAAAAGTTAAGTGTGTGATACCGAGGCATCGCGAGCAAAGGTAATAAACAGAATTGTATTAACCAAATATTTCAGCAAAAAAAACGCCTCAGAATAGCATCAGGAACTATTATTGAGATTGAACAATTGCCTCACATTTTTTTTTGCTATATTTGCAGGTTGAATATACAGGATAGATAATACATGAAAGAGGAGAATAATAATAGCTATACCGAAGAGAATATTGTTTCATTGGAAGACCTTACGCACGTCAGGCTCCGTCCGGGAATGTACATAGGCAGATTGGGAGACGGTTCTGATTCTGCGGACGGAATGTATATTCTGATGAAAGAAGTAATTGACAACTCTATTGACGAATTTACCATGGGCAACGGCAAGCAAATTATTATTAATATCCATGATAAAAACATCTCTATCAGAGACTTCGGACGAGGAGTCCCATTTGGAAGCCTCCACCAGGTAGTAAGTAAGCTGCACTCAGGCGGCAAATTTGATGACAGAACCTTTAAAAAATCGGTAGGTCTGAACGGAGTCGGTTTGAAGGCCGTAAATGCACTTTCTTCCACATTCAGGATACAATCTTTTCGTGACGGACAGACAGTTGCAATCGATTACGAAAAAGGTATAAAAGTCTCGTCGGACGTTGCTCCGGTTGCCACGAAAGAGAAAAACGGGACACTGATATGCTTCACTCCCGACGAATCTCTATTCGGCCCCTACGGATATGACCGCGGCTACATTGAGACAATGCTGCGCAACTACTCCTATCTTAACATAGGTCTTTCCATCCTCTTCAATGGAGAAGAATTCAAGTCCAAAGACGGCTTGCTTGACCTTCTGAATGATGTAATGGAATATGAACCGTTATACCCGCCCATTCACTTCAGCGGAGAAGATGTGGAAGTTGTCTTCACTCACGGCAACAATTACGGAGAGAATATTTATTCATTTGTCAACGGACAAAATACAATATTGGGCGGATACCACCTGTCAGCCTACAAAGAGGCTTTAGCCAAGACAATCAAGGATTTCTTTAAAAAGGATTTTAACCCTTTGGACGTCCGTCAAGGTATTGTCGGGGCCATCAGTGTAAGAATACAGGAGCCTGAATTTGAGGGGCAGACAAAGGTAAAACTCGGCTCTAAGTGTATGTACAAAGGAGGCCCTACACTTTCAAAATATGTCGCAGACTTTCTGCAAAGCAATCTTGACAACTATCTGCACAAGCATCTCGATGTCTCCGACATCATGCTAAAGAAGATTCAGGATTCTGAAAGAGAGAGAAATGTCAATTCGGCTATGAGCAAAAAGACGAAAGCACGTCTGAAAAAAGCCTCCATTCACAATAAAAAACTTCGCGATTGCCGTGTCCATTTCGGTGACAACTCTCAAGATGCCGAAAAGTCCACCATATTTATCACCGAGGGAGACTCTGCCTCCGGATCCATAACAAAGAGCCGCAACGCAAACACTCAAGCCGTGTTCAGTCTTATGGGCAAGCCCTGCAACTGCGTAAAAGCGTCCAAAAAGACACTTTATGAAGATAAAAATGTGGAGCTGTGTATGCTGCAGTCTGCTTTGGATATTGAAGAGAGTATCGACAATTTGAGATACAACTACGTTGTGATTGCGACAGATGCCGATGTGGACGGAATGCACATAAGGCTATTGCTTATGACATTTTTTCTGAAGTTTTATCCCGAAATGGTAAGACAGGGTCATCTCTATATACTTCAGACACCCTTGTTCAGGGTTCGCGACAAGAAATACAACTTTTACTGCTACAATTCGGCGGAAAAGGAGTCTGCAATGGCGACAATCGGCAAAAATGCCGAGATTACAAGATTCAAGGGCCTTGGTGAAATATCTCCGGATGAGTTCAGAGGGTTTATCGGAGAGAACATTAAACTTGAAAATGTAAGACTGTCCAATGAAGATAAGGTTTCGGATATTGTTGATTTCTATATGGGAGAAAACACATCCGTAAGACTGAACTTTATCAGGACCAACCTTAGATCGGATATTAACAACGTTGAAGAAGCACAATAATCATGAGTAGAGGATTTTGCAAATTTATGTTGAAATTATTGGGGTGGAAGGCCATTGAACCTCCGGCTCCGGAGGACAAGTGCATTATCCTCGGCGTACCCCACACTTCTATTTGGGACTTTGCCATCTCATATCTCTACTACACTTCAGTCGGAGGCAAAGCCAATATTCTGATTAAAGAGGAGTTCTTTTTCTGGCCTCTCGGCCCACTATTGAAACATTTGGGCGGGGTCCCTCTGAGTCGCACCCATGGAATCAAGGGCACAAAGCAAATCATTGAAGTAGTAAACAGAAGCGAAAAGCTGCATCTCGCTTTGGCTCCGGAAGGCACACGTTCTCCTGTAAAAAAGTGGAAAACCGGATTTTACACTATTGCAAAGGCCACGGGTATTCCGGTATATTTGGGCTACTTTGACTGGAAGAAAAAAATAGTGGGACGCGGAGAGAGATTTGAACTCTCGGACAGTCCCACTGAAGATCTTATTCGCGTCCAAAAGCATT